>NZ_JBFUCB010000162.1:0-10546 GCF_056405435.1 Rhizobacter sp. P1_G5
GGGCGCGGGAGCCGGCGCAGGGGCGGGGCTCGGCGCGGGTGCGGGGGCCGGTGCCGGAGCAGGTGCGGGCGCCGGAGCCGGCGTGGGGGCAGGAGCAGGGGCAGGTGCCGGAGCGGGCGCAGGGGCCGGCGCAGGCGCGGGGGACGGCGCCGGGGCGGCCGCGACCAGCGTCCACTTCTCGGTCTCGCCGCCGTTGCAGCTCCACTGGCCGATGTGGCCGCCTTCGGCCTTGCTGAAGTTGCCGACGTCCAGGCACTTGTTGCTGTGCTTGAAGCGCACGTTCACCAGGCCGCCGCCGAGGTTGTCGAGCGTGAAGCGCTGGTTGTCGCCACCGACGTACTGCCACTGGTGCACGTTCGCGCCATCGGCGGTCGACACGTCCTGCACGTCGACGACCTTGCCGCTGTTGGCATTGCTCAGGTGGTAGTAGCCCTCGGTGTCGCGCACCAGGTCGAACAGGCGGCCGAGCGAGCTGTTGCACGACATCTGCACGATGTCGGCGCCGCTGACCGTCGAGTCGCCGGCCACGGCCAGGCACAGGCCGCTGAAGTTGGAGCGCACGCTGTAGCGCGACGACGGGGCGGGGGCCGGCGTCGGGGCCGGGGCGGGCGCAGGGGCCGGAGCGGGCGCGCCGGCCACCGGCGTGAAGGTCCACTTCTCGCTCTCGCCGTCGTTGCACTCCCACTGGCCGATGTTGCCGCCGGGCACGCGGCTCGAATTGCCGACGTCCATGCACTTGTTGCTGTGCTTGAAGCGCACGTAGTACTTGCCGCTGCCCAGGTCCTGCAGCGTCACGCGCTGGTTGTCGCCGTTCAGCCAGGTCCACTGGTGCACGTTGGCGCCGTTGGCCGTGGAGATGTCCTGCACGTCGACGACCTTGCCGCTGTTCACGTTCACCAGCCGGTAGTAGCCCTGGCTGTCACGTTGCAGGTCGAACTGGCGGGCGGGCGAGGTGTCGCAGGTCGATTGCACGACGTTCGCGCCTTCGGCGGTCGAGCCGCCGTCGACCGCCAGGCACAGGCCGCTGAACGATGAGCGCACGGTGTAGCGGCCGGCGGCGAGGTCGGCCGCATGGCCGAGCTGCGTGAATCCGGCGCCGACGATCAGCGCGAGGCAGAGCTTGCTGCTTCGAAACGGAAACATGGGTTGTCCTCCTGAGGGGGCTGAAGTTCGCCCGGATGGTAGGAGGGCAACCCGTGTAGGACTGGAACCGGTTTCACGCGCTTGCAATGCTTGCGCGAGGTGGCATGAATTGGTACGTGTTCATCGTGATTTCGAATTGAGGCATATCGAAATCACGATGGAGCGGGGTGTTCAGAGGGTGTTCAGAAGGCGGCGATCTGCACCAGCGGCCGGTCGAGCAGCGAGCGCAAGGCCGCGCCGAGCGCGTGGGTCAGGCGTTCGCACTCCTGCCAGTCGACGCTGCCGGAGTGGGCGCATACAACGATGAGCAGCGGGGGCTCCTCGCAGCAGGGCAGCACGCCGATCGCGCCGGTGGCATGCATGAACACCGCGGTGCGCAGGCCACCCCACGGCGCGAAGTGCCGCCGCTGGCGGTGGTACAGCTGCCAGTAGCGGGTGGCGGATTCCCAGACCCCGCCGCTGCGGGTGCAGCCGCTGGTGGAATCCACGGTACCGGTCGCGGCGTCGACGAGTGCGCAGCCCTCGACACCGGCCTGCCGGCACAGGCCCGCGAGTGCCACGGCGACCGGATCGCGCGGGGGGCGCGGCGCTTCGAAGGTGAGGGTGGGGAGGGCGATCTCCGGATATTCCGAGTGCTGCATCGATGTCTCCTGGGGTCAGCGGCTGGCCAGGCCGAGGCGCCGGCGCAGCGCGTTCAGCAGGCCGCCCGAGGCGCGGGTGGTGCGCCGCGGCGGGGCTTCGGCGCGCGGTGCCTCGGCTGACGAGGCCGACGAGGCCGACGAGGGCTCGCCGATCGCGCCCACCGGCTCGAGGTGCAGCAGGTTCGCGTTGGCCATCCGCGTGATGAAGGCGACGCACTTGTCGGCGGCGACATTGCTCAGCCGCATCAGTTTCTCGAGATCGAGCGAGCGCGTGAGCATGAAGCTCGCCAGCCGCAGGTTGTCGTTGTCCTCCCACATCAAGCCGCTGGGCGGCCAGCGGCGCAGCCGGAAACGGCAGCCGGCGGACAACTGCGTGAACGTGGCCGGGGCTTCGCCGGCAAAGCGGTGCTCGGCGCATTCGAGCGCCTCGACCAGCGCGTCGGGCTGCAGCGGGCTCGCGAGCACCGTGCCGGGCGCGCGGCCGGTGCGCCACGCCAGCGCACGCGCATCCTGCGAAGGCGGCGCCAGGTGCAGCGTCACCAGCGGCGGCTCGAGCATGCCGCGCACCGTGTCGATCTCGAGGCCGGCCACCAGCACGACCTCGGCGTCGCCGTCGTGCACCACCTGCCACGGGTGCTGCAGCTGGCGCGTGGCACGGGCCAGGCAGCGGCGCACCGCGCCTTCATCGCGTGCGTCCAGCCCCTGCAGCAGCAGCCGCAAGGGCCAGCGCATCAGCTGGGTCTCCATCTCGTCGCTCATGTCCGTGCGCCTTCGTGTCCATGTCGGAACCGGACACGCTATCGAACAGTTCTGCAGGAACGATGCAGAAGGCGCCGAAGACAGCCAGACAAATGACCGCCGCGCGGGATTCAGGCGCGCTGCTGCTCGCGCGTGCTGCGCCGGATGCCCTGCGGCGGCTGCCCGAACGCGCGCAGGAAGGCCCGCCGCATGCGCTCCGGATCGCCGAAACCGGTGTCGCGCGCGATCGCGAGCAGCGAGTGCTGCCCGCTGTCGATCAGCGCGCGGGCCGCCTCCACGCGCAGCTGCTCGATCGCGCGCGCCGGCGACTGCCCGGTCTCGGCCTTGAACGCGCGGCTGAACTGGCGCGGGCTCAAGTGCGCGACCTCGGCGAGTTCGTCGACCGACAGTTCGTCGCGCAGGTTCGCGCGCGCATGGGTCAGCGTCCTCTGGATGCGGTCGGAGCCGGGCTCGAGCTCGAGCAGCGCCGAGAACTGCGTCTGCCCGCCGAGCCGGCGGTGGTACACGACCAGCTTCTTCGCGATGAAGCGGGTGCACTCGGCGTCGAGGTCTTCCTCGATCAGCGCGAGCACCAGGTCGATGCCGGCCGTCATGCCGGCGGAAGTCCAGATGGGGCCGTCGTTGACGTAGATGCGGTCGGGCTGCACGGTGGCGCGCGGGAACCGGCTCTGCAGCGCCTGCGTGAAGTTCCAGTGCGTGGTGGCGCGCCGGCCGTCGAGCAGCCCGGCGTCGGCGAGGATGAAGGCGCCAGTGCAGATGCTGGCGATGCGCCGTGCGCGCTTCAGGCTGCGCGCGAGGAAGCGGCACAGGCCCTCGGTCGACGGTGCGACATCGAGCGCGCCGGTGACGGCCAGCGTGTCGTGGCGCGCCGCGCTGAACGGCTTCGAATCGACGGCCACGCCCGACGAGCTGCGCACCAGGCCACCGTGCTCGGACAGCAGCTCCACCTCGTACACCGGGCGCCCGGCGTACAGGTTCGCCAGCTCGAAGGCGGCGATCGGCGCGAGGTCGAGGATCTGGAAGCCGGGGAACACGACCACCCCGATGCGGCGCACCGGGGCGCCTTTCGAGGCCGATTTTCGAGATGTCATGAAACGAGGGTTCTGAGACTTATGAGACATCACAATAGGGCGCACGCTTCGGGTTGTCAATCGCCGCATGCCGCACTCCCGCTTGGCTCGGCGCACCTGAAGGACATCGACATGAGCTCCACGAACCCTCTGGGCACCGCGCTGGTCACCGGCGCTTCCTCCGGCATCGGCGCGGTCTACGCCGACCGCCTGGCCCGCCGCGGTCACGACCTGGTGCTGGTCGCCCGCACCGGCGAACGGCTGCAGGCGCTGGCCACGCGCATCACCGCGCAGACCGGCCGCCACGTCGAGGTGCTGGCGGCCGACCTGACGAAGCCGCGCGACCAGCTGCGCATTGCCGAGCGCCTGCAGTCGGATGACGGCATCGGCGTGCTGGTCAACAACGCCGGCTTCAACATCGCGTCGCCGATCGTCGATTCGTCGCCGGACCGGATGGACGAGATGATCCAGCTGAACGTGGTCGCGCTGACGCGGCTCGCGCACGCCGCAGCGCCACGGCTCGCGAAGCGCGGGCGCGGCGCGATCATCAACATCTCGTCGATCGCGGCGATCGCGCCGGCCCTGCTGAACGGCGCCTACGGCGGCACCAAGGCCTACGTGCTGAACTTCACCGAAGCGCTGCAGCACGAGATCGGCGCGAAGGGCGTGCGGGTGCAGGCCGTGCTGCCGGGCGCGACGCGCACCGACTTCTGGGCGCTGGCAGGCTTGCCGGTCGAGCACCTGCCGAGCGAGATCGTGATGTCGGCGGAAGACATGGTCGATGCCTCGCTGGTCGCGTTCGACCAGGGCGAGGTGGTGACGATCCCGGCGCTGCCGGACCTGGCGGTCTGGACATCGTTCGAGGCGGCGCGCGCGGCGCTCGGGCCCTTCCTGTCGAGCCGCAAGCCGGCCGCGCGGCTCAGCGCCGGCTGATCATCGGCCAGGCCGGCGGCGCCACCACAGCCACACGCCGGTCAGCCCGAGGCCGCCGAGCGCGAGGCCGCTGAAGAAGGTCAGCACCTGCTGCGGCAGCCCGCCCAGCTCGCCGACATGCAGCGGGTAGACCCAGGCCACCGCGCGGCCACCGGGATCGAGATCGCTCCAGCGCTGCACCGACAACACCGCGCCGGTGCGCGGGTGCAGCCACACCGAGGTCAGCCCGTTCGGGTGCGGGTCGTCAGGCAGCCGCATGCGCACGCGCACCGGGCGGTCCGGGCCGGGCAGCTGGATGTAGCCGATCGGGTCATTCGGGAACTGCCGCTGCGCCTGCGCGGCGAGTTCGTCGACCGTGGCGGGCGGGCCGCCCGGCGCGTCCTTCGCCTCTTTGGGCAGCGCGGGCGGGCGCGCGAACGTGCCGCCGGCCAGGAAGGTGACGAACTCCCCGAGCGGCCGCCAGGCCATGTACGCGCCGCTCGCCACCGACACCGCGATCACCAGCCCCATCACGATGCCGCCGGTGCGGTGCAGGTCGAACAGCCCGCGCAGCACGCCCTGGCGCAGCTCGATGCGCCACGACGGCGGCCAGCGCCGCGGCCACCACAGCACCACGCCGGTCACCAGCATCGCGAGGTACACCAGCGCGCCCCAGGCGAGCATCGCCTTGCCGGTGTCCTGCAGCAGCAGCGAGCTGTGCAGCTTGAACGTGAAGCCGACGAAGCCCTCGCTGTCGCCGCGCCGGCCCTGCTCGCGGCCGGTGGCCGGGTCGAAGTACACCGTGCCGCTCCAGCGCTTGCCGCGCACCAGCACCCACAGCGTCTCGTCGGCGCTGTGCGGTGGGCGGAAGGTCAGCACGCTGGCGCTGCCGAACTCGGCGACCAGCCGCTGTCGCAGCGGCTCCAGCGGCACCGCGGCCGCGCCGGGCCCGCCTGCCCCGAGCGACGTTTCGGCCTTGAACAGGTTCGGGTGCGCCCAGCGGTCGACCGGCTGCGCGACCACCAGCACCGCGCCGAGCAGCCCGACGATGGCCAGCACCCAGCCGATGCTGAGCCCGAGCCAGCGGTGCAGCCGCAGCCACACGCGGCGCAGCCCCTGGCGCCGCGACGGCGCCTGCGGCACCTGCACGGTGGCCGACATCAGAACGCCACGCGCGCCTGGACCCAGGTGGTGCGCGGTGCGCCCACCATGCGGCCGGCGTTGCCGTCGACGTTGCGCGTGTAGTAGCGCTTGTCCGCCAGGTTGTTGATGCCCAGTTGCAGGTCGATCGCGGTGGCGGTCGGCAGCTTCCAGCCGACCTGCGCGTTCCACAGGCGGTAGCCGGGGACCAGGCCCGTGCCGGCGGTGGTCGATTCGTTCCAGGTGTTGGCGTTGTCCGAGAACTGCGAGCTCTGGTGCGTGCTCGACAGGTTGAACGACCACGCGGCCAGCCGGTAGCGGGCGCCGACGGTGTCGGTGTCGCGCGAGTAGAACGGCACCTCGTTGCCGGCCGTGTCGCCCGATTCCTGCAGCGCGCGGGTGTGCGTGTAGTTCGCGAACACGTTCAGCCCGGCGAAGGCGCTGTCCTTGTCGAAGCTGTAGTCGATCGCCGTCTCGATGCCGTCGTGCTTGGTGGCGCCCAGGTTCTGGAAGACGACGTTCGGGGCCGTCGTGCCGGCGACCTGCTGGATCTGGTTGTCGAAGCGCAGCCGGAAGGCGGTGAGTTCCGCGCTCAGCGTCGCGCTCTTCCAGCGCGTGCCGAGCTCGAAGGTCTTCGCCACCTCGGGCTTCAGCGGGTTGTTCGTCGTCTGCGAGTTCAGCTGGATGTTCTGCACCGGGCCGAACGAGGTGTTGTAGTTGCTGAACAGCGTCCACTCCGGCGTCACGAGCCAGGCCACGTTCAGCGACGGCAGCGCCTTGTCGTTGTCGGTGTCGAAGGTGTTGCCCGTGCCGTCGATCCGCGTGGTGCCGATGTGCTCGAAGCGCACGCCCGGCGTGATGCGCCAGCTGCCGATCGCGATGCGGTCGTCGACATACACCGAGTGCGCGTCGGTCTCGTTCTCGAAGCGGGTGGTTGCGCTGACCGCGCCGCTCGCGAGCGTCTCGGTGAAGCTGTTGTCGTCACCGCGCTCGCGGATGAAGCGGTAGCCCACCGTCACGTCGTGCGCGACGCTGCCGAACGCGAGGCGCTGCGTGTAGCGCGGCTCCACGCCCAGCACGCGGTAGTTGCGCGGCTGGTGCGTCAGCACCGTGCCGGCGGCGTTGATCAGCACGCTCGCGCGCGAGCTCTCGTTGTAGTAGAGCCGCACCTCGGCCTCCTGCGTGGCCGACATCGGGTTCAGGTACCCCAGGTCGATGCCCTTGCGCACGCCGCTCCAGTAGTCGGTGGGGCGGGTGTTCTGGAACGGGTCCACGTTGTATTGCGCCGGCGTCAGGCCGCCCGGTGTGCGCGACGTGACGTCGTAGTACGAGACCTTGCCGTAGACCTCGGCCTTGCCGTCGAGCGGCTGGCGGAACTTGACGGCCAGGTCGTTCACCTTCTCGTCGCTGTTGGCGCGCCATTCGCTGCCGTCCAGGCCCGAGTACAGCAGCGCGAGGCCCAGCCCGTTGTCGAGCTCGCGGCCGAGGAACAGGCTGTACTGCGTGTTGTGCCCGTCGCCTTCGCCGTAGCTGTTGTAGCGCACGGTCGCATCGCCGCTCAGCGCCTCGGTCGCCGGGATCGAACGGGTGTTGAAGTTGATGATGCCGCCGACGTTCTGCGGGCCGTAGCGCACCGCGCCGCCGCCGCGCACCACGTCGACCGACTCGATGTTGTTCAGGCTCACCGGCGCGAACGACAGCTGCGGCTGGCCGTAGGGCGCGACCGCCAGCGGGATGCCGTCGAGCAGCACGGTGGAGCGCGGCGAGTAGCGGCCGGTCAGGCCGCGCACGCCGATGTTCAGCGAGATCGCGCTGCCGGCGGTGCCGGAGTTCTCGGTCGACTGCACGCCGGGGATGCGGCGCATCACCTCGCCGATCGACACGGCGCCGGTCTGCTCGATCTCTTCCTTCCTCACGACGGTGCGTGCACCGGCGAAGCTCTTCACGCTGTTCTGCAGGCCGCTGCCCAGCCAGTTGCCGCTGATCTGCACCGGCTCCAGCGTGACTTCAGGCGAGGCTGCGGCGGGCGCATCGGCCTGCTGCGCGCGCACGGCGAACGGCCAGGCCGCGATGGCGAGCGCGACGGCCGTGAGCGGGCGGGCCATCGGCCGCAGGAAGGGTTGAACTGCCATGGGAAAGGTACTCCGGGGCCCGGTCGCGGGCAGGTGTGCTGGCTGGGCGACCCACGGGCAGGACGGAGATCCATGCGAGAGCGCGATGGCTGGCGATTGATGAAACGATGGGCGACATTCGCCGACACCCCGGATGATAAATCGCCGGCGGCCCGCGATGAGAAAGGTTCGCAATTGAAAAATTATCGATAATCCCGGAAGGAACCCACTGGAGACGTTTCCATGAACTACCGCGAACTCGGCCGCACCGGCTGGAAGGTGTCGACGATCAGCTTCGGCGCCTGGGCCATCGGCGGCACCTGGGGCCAGGTGAACGACGACGAATCGATGGCCGCGCTGCACCGCGCGCTCGACCTGGGCGTGAACTTCTTCGACACCGCCGACGTGTACGGCGACGGCCACAGCGAGCGGCTGATCGCGCGGCTGCGCAAGGAGCGCACGGAGCCGTTCTACGTGGCCACCAAGGCCGGCCGGCGCCTCAGCCCGCACGTGGCCGAGGGCTACAACCGCGGGAACCTGACGGCCTTCGTCGAGCGCAGCCTGCGCAACCTCGGCACCGAGGCACTCGACCTGCTGCAGCTGCACTGCCCGCCGACGCCGGTGTACTACATGCCCGAGGTGTTCGGCGTGCTCGACGACCTGGTGCGCGCCGGCAAGCTGCGCCACTACGGCGTCAGCGTCGAGAAGGTCGAGGAGGCGCTGAAGGCGATCGACTTCCCCGGCGTGCAGTCGGTGCAGGTCATCTACAACATCTTCCGCCAGCGGCCGGCCGAGCTGCTGTTCCGCGAGACGCTGGCGCGCCGCGTCGGCATCCTCGCGCGGCTGCCGTTGTCGTCGGGGCTGCTGTCGGGCGGGCTCACGCGGCAGACGCAGTTCGCTGCCGACGACCACCGCAGCTTCAACCGCGAAGGGGCGGCGTTCGACAAGGGTGAGACCTTCTCGGGGCTGGACTACGAGAGCGGCCTGGCGGCGGTGGAGGCGCTGCGCCCGCTGGTGCCGGCGGGGCAGACGCTGGCGCAGTTCGCGCTGCGCTGGATCCTGATGCAGGAAGCGGTGACGTGCGCGATCCCGGGCGGCCGCCGGCCGAAGCAGATCGAGGAGAACATGCGCGCGGCCGACCTGCCGGCGCTGTCAGCCGAGACGATGCAGGCCGTGAACGCCATCTACGAGAAGCACGCGAAAGCGCAAGTCCATCACCGCTGGTGATCGGCCGCTTCCAGGTAATCCCGCTTCGCGAGCTGCAGATGCGCGACGCACAACTCCGCCAATGCCGCGTTGTCGCTGCCCTTCAGCAACCGGATCATGTCCAGGTGCTCGTCGGCCGCGGCTTCGGCGTGGCCTGCGGCGGCGGTGCGCTGCGCCCGCACCGGCAGGCTCAGCCACATGTAGTGGCGGATCGAGCCGATCAGGTACGGGTTGCCGCAGCCGCCGAACAGCGTCAGGTGGAACTCGTCGTTGATGCGGTGCACCGTGCCGTGGTCGCCGGCCCGCAGTGCCGCGACGAACAGCAGCTGCAGCGCCTCCAGCGCCGCGACCAGCGCGGGATCGGCCGGCAGCGGGATGCGCAGCGCCGCCTGCCGCTGCAGCAGCTCGCGCACCTCGTAGATCTGCCGCACCTCGGTGGCGGCCAGCGCGCGCACGCTCGCGCCCTTGTTCTTCTCGCGCACCACGATGCCGATGCGCTCCAGCTCGGCCAGCGCGCGCCGCACGCCGTGCCGCGTGGCGCCGAAGCGCGCCATCAGCGGGTCCTCGACCAGCCGGCTGCCGGGCGCGAGGCGGCCGAAGATGATGTCTTCGCCGAGCAGCCGGGCGACGTCCTGGGCCTCGGCGGGCAGCGGCGGGGGTTCGGGGCGGCGCGTCATGAGCGGTCGATTCTGCCAACAGTCCCATCAACAAGACACCAGGAGACAAGTGAATGAGCAAGATCGGATTCATCGGCGCCAGTGGCCTGATGGGCCATGGCATGGCGAAGAACCTGCAACTGAAGGGCCATGCGCTGCACCTCACCGTGCACCGCAACCGCGATCGGGTGGCCGACCTGATCGAGCGCGGTGCGGTGCAGGTGGAGACGCCGGCTGAACTGGCGGCGCGCTGCGACGTGGTGTTCATCTGCGTCACCGGCACGCCGCAGGTCGAGGGGCTGTTTGCCGGCGACGGCGGGCTGCTCGCGCGGCCGAAGCCGGGGCTGGTGGTCATCGACTGCTCGACCAGCGAGCCGGCCTCGACCGCCGCGCTGCGCGAGCGCTGCGCCGCGCAGCAGGTGCTGCTGATCGATGCGCCGCTTGCGCGTTCGGCGGCCGATGCCGAAGCCGGGCGGCTGACGGTGATGGTCGGCGCCGAGCAGCAGGACTTCGCGCGCATCGAGCCGCTGCTGCGCTGCTTCGCCGAGAACCTGCACCACGTCGGCCCGCCGGGCGCGGGGCATGTCGTCAAGCTGCTCTACAACTTCATGGCGCAGGCCATCTGCACGTCGACGGCCGAGGCGTTTGCGGTCGGGCGGCGCGCGGGGGTCGACCTGGGGCAGCTGGTGGCGGTGACGACGGTCGGCGCGGTCAATTCCGGGCTGTTCCAGGCGATGGCGAAGACGCTGCAGGGCGACGTGAAGGGCCTGTCGTTCGAGCTCGACAACGCGCGCAAGGACCTGCGCTACTACACCCACCTGGCCGAGAGCCTGACGGTACCGGCGTGGCTGGGCGAGGCGGTGCACCAGTCGCTGACGCTGGCCAGCGCGCTGGGCCATGGCGCGAAG
>NZ_JBFUCB010000163.1:0-10521 GCF_056405435.1 Rhizobacter sp. P1_G5
TCGCCGTGGAGTTCGATCAAGCATGCCGGCACGCCGTGGGAGCTCGGGCTGGCCGAGACCCAGCAGACGCTGGTGCTGAACCGGCTGCGCGGCCGCGTGCGCGTGCAGGCCGACGGCCAGATGAAGACCGGCCGCGACGTGGTCATCGGTGCGCTGCTCGGGGCCGACGAATTCGGCTTCGCGACCGCGCCGCTGGTGGTCGAGGGCTGCATCATGATGCGCAAGTGCCACCTGAACACCTGCCCGGTCGGCGTGGCCACGCAGGACCCGGTGCTGCGCAAGAAATTCCAGGGCCGCCCGGAACACGTCGTCAACTTCTTCTTCTTCATCGCCGAAGAGGCGCGCCAGATCATGGCGCAGCTGGGCATCCGCAAGTTYGAYGACCTGATCGGCCGCGCCGACCTGCTCGACACCCGCAAGGGCATCTCGCACTGGAAGGCGCGCGGCCTCGACTTCTCGCGCATCTTCCACCTGCCGACGGCTCCGGCCGACGTGGCGCGCCGCCAGGTCGAGGAACAGGACCACGGCCTGGCACGTGCGCTCGACGTGAAGCTGATCCAGAAGTGCCTGCCCGCGCTGGAGCGCGGCGAGAAGGTGCAGTTCATGGAGGAGACGCGCAACGTCAACCGCACGGTCGGCGCGATGCTGTCGGGCGAGCTGGTGCGACGCCATCCCGAAGGCCTGCCCGACCACACGATCTTCATGCAGATGGAGGGCACCGGCGGCCAGAGCTTCGGCGCGTTCCTCGCGAAGGGCATCACGCTGTACCTGATCGGCGACGCGAACGACTACACCGGCAAGGGCCTGTCTGGCGGCCGCGTGGTGGTGCGCCCGAGCATCGACTTCCGCGGCGACGCCACGCGCAACATCATCGTCGGCAACACCGTGCTGTACGGCGCGACCAGCGGCGAGGCGTTCTTCCGTGGCGTGGCCGGCGAGCGTTTCGCGGTGCGCCTGTCGGGCGCGACCGCGGTCGTCGAAGGCACCGGCGACCACGGCTGCGAGTACATGACCGGCGGCACGGTCGCGGTGCTCGGCAAGACCGGGCGCAACTTCGCAGCCGGCATGAGCGGCGGCATCGCCTATGTATTTGATGAAGACGGCCAGTTCGCGAAGCGCTGCAACACCGCGATGGTGCAGCTCGACAAGGTGCTGGGTGCCGCCGAACAGGAAGCCTCGGTCGACAAGGCGGTGTGGCACCTGGGCCAGGCCGACGAGGCGATCCTGCGCAAGCTGCTCGACGACCACCATCGCTGGACCGGCAGCCTGCGCGCGCGCGAGATCCTCGACACCTGGGCCGAATCGCGTGGCCGCTTCGTGAAGGTGTTCCCGAGCGAGTACAAGCGCGCGCTCGGCGAGATCAACGCGGCGAAGCAGGCCGGCGACACGATCGCGAAGGCGAAAGTCATTGAAAAGAACGCCGACAAGGGCGGCCCCAAGTCCAAGAGTGGCGCCAAGGCCTGAGCCAGGCCCAGCCCCAGCCAACCGGAGTAGCGAGAGATCATGGGAAAAGTCACCGGCTTCATGGAGTACGAGCGCCTGGAAGAGGGCTATGCGCCCGTGCAGGCGCGCCTGAAGAACTACAACGAGTTCGTGATCGGGCTCAAGGCGGATGAGTCGAAGGTCCAGGCGGCGCGCTGCATGGATTGCGGAACGCCCTTCTGCAACAGCGGCTGCCCGGTCAACAACATCATTCCGGACTTCAACGACCTCGTGTACCGCAACGAGTGGCGCAATGCCATCGACGTGCTGCACTCGACGAACAACTTCCCGGAGTTCACCGGGCGAATCTGCCCGGCGCCGTGCGAGGCGGCCTGCACGCTGAACGTCAACGACGACGCGGTCGGCATCAAGAGCATCGAGCACGCGATCATCGACCGCGCCTGGGCCGAAGGCTGGGTCAAGGCGCGCCCGCCGAAGGCGAAGACGGGCCGGAAGGTCGCGATCGTCGGCTCCGGCCCGGCCGGCCTGGCGGCCGCGCAGCAGCTGGCGCGGGCCGGCCATGACGTGACGGTGTTCGAGAAGAACGACCGCATCGGCGGCCTGCTGCGCTACGGCATTCCCGACTTCAAGATGGAGAAGTCGCACATCGACCGCCGCGTCGAGCAGATGCAGGCCGAGGGCGTGCAGTTCCGCACCGGCGTGATCGTCGGCAAGCTGCCCGAAGGCAGCAAGGTCACCAACTGGGCCAAGGAAAGCATCACGCCCGACGAGCTGAAGGCGCAGTTCGATGCGGTCGTGCTGGCCGGCGGCGCCGAGCAGTCGCGCGACCTGCCGGTGCCGGGGCGCGACCTCGACGGCGTGCACTTCGCGATGGAGTTCCTGCCGCAGCAGAACAAGCTGAACGCCGGCGACAAGCTGAAGAACCAGCTGCGCGCCGACGGCAAGCACGTGATCGTGATCGGCGGCGGCGACACCGGCAGCGACTGCGTCGGCACCAGCAACCGGCATGGCGCGAAGAGCGTCACGCAGTTCGAACTGATGCCGATGCCGCCCGAGCAGGAGAACAAGCCGCTGGTGTGGCCGTACTGGCCGATCAAGCTGCGCACCAGCTCCAGCCATGAAGAAGGCTGCGAGCGCGAGTTCRCGATCGCCACCAAGGAGTTCATCGGCGGCGAGGGCAAGGACAAGGGCAAGCTGCGCGCGCTGAAGGCGGTGCGCGTCGAGTGGCAGGGCGGCAAGATGACCGAGGTGCCGGGCAGCGAGCAGACGCTGCCGGCCGATCTCGTGCTGCTGGCGATGGGCTTCGTCAGCCCGGTCGCGAGCGTGCTCGATGCGTTCGGCGTCGACAAGGATGCGCGCGGCAATGCGCGAGCCGGGACCGATTTCATCGGTGGCTATGCGACCAATGTCGCCAAGGTGTTCGCGGCCGGCGACGTGCGGCGCGGCCAGTCGCTGGTGGTGTGGGCGATCCGCGAAGGGCGGCAGGCGGCCCGCGCAGTCGACGAATTCCTGATGGGATCCAGCGACTTGCCGCGCTGAGGGCCGATCGGCGGCCGACAAACGGTCGTTCCCGCCCGACCGGCAGTGCCGTCGCCGGCGGGGCCTCCGCCTAGACTACGGTCCATGAACGGCGGCCACCTCCCCCCCACCTCCGTGCCCTGGCGGCACGGCGGCTTCACCCTCATCGAATTGATGGTCACTGTCGCGATCGTGGCCGTCCTGGCGATGGTTGCGGCGCCGTCGATGCGCGATTTCGTGATCCGCAATCGCAGTTCCGCAGCGAGCAACGAGTTCGTCGGCAGTGTGCTGCGCGCCCGCAACGAGGCCGCCTCGCGCAACTCGTGCGTGACGATGTGCGTCAGCAGCAACGGATCGAGCTGTGCCGCCACCACCGAGACGGCCTGGGGCAGCGGATGGATCGTCTTCCGCAATCCGGCATGCGATGCATCGGTCACGTCGCCTCCCGCGGCCGACGACCTGCTGCTGGCGACGAGCGCGCTGAACACCGATTACACCGTCACCGGTCCCGGTGGCCTGATCTTCTTCTCGGCGACGGGCAGGCCCCGGTCGACCGATGTCGGTGCCTTCAACGTGCGCTACCAGACATCGACCCGCTCTTCCAACCGCACGATCTGCGTGAGTCCGCTGGGTCGTACGCTGACGGTGACCTACGGCGCGACATGCCCATGAAAACGATGCATTCCATCTCTTCCGGTCCGGGGCGCGGCGGCCGCCGCTCCTCCGGGTTCACGCTCATCGAAGTGCTGGTGACCGTCCTCATCATGTCCCTCGGCATGCTGGGCATCGCCGCGCTGCAGGCGACGACCTCGCGCTTCAAGATCGGCGCGTGGGCGCGCTCCTCGACGGCGGTGCTGTTCAGCGATTTTGCCGACCGCGTGCGCGCCAATCCGGATGTGGCCGGGCTGTCCTACTTCAGCAGCGGAGCGGCGACCTCGACCTCGTCCTACGCGCTGACCACGAACTGGAGCACGCAGTCGACCACGGCGCCGCCGGCCGTCACGACCGACTGCAGCACGGCCGCCTGCACCGCCACCGAGCGTGCCACCTACGACCTGACCATCTGGCGCCAGCAGATCCGGCGCCAGCTGCCGCAGGGCTCGGCGTTCGTCACCGGCAATCGCGCCACCGGCATGACGGTGACGATGATGTGGTTCGACAAACAGTTCCTCAACGCGGCGGGCAACGCCCTGGAAACGAGCAACGCCTGCAATACCGTCTCGGGGGGCACTTTCACCTCGGCGGCCCTGAGCAACTGCTGCCCGGATGCCGCCGGCGTGGCGGCTGGCGTTCGTTGCGTCAACTTCACCTTCCTGCCATGAACGGCCATCACTTCCCGAAACGTGCCGGGCGCCGTCCCGGGCAGCGTGGCCTGACCTTGGTCGAGTTGCTGGTGGCGATCACCATCAACCTGGCCATCGTCATCGCCGCGGTCTATCTCTACCTCGGCACCCGCGAAAGCCAGCGCGCGATCGACCAGACCTCGGAGGCCAACGAAGTCGGGGTCTTCGCGCTGCGGGCGCTGGGTCGCGATGTCGTCAATGCAGGCTTCTACCCGGCGGTCAGTTCCGAGGGCAACGAAAACGTCTTGGCAGCCTACAGCAACCTGACGCCGACCGTGGCCGCCTACAACACGGGCATCTTCGGTTGCGACGCGACGGACTTCGACGTGGCAGCCGGTACCTGCGGCAGCACGGCCGGGAAAGATGGCCTGGTCGTCGCCTACTTCACGAACGATGCGTTCGGCGAGGCCGGCGGCCAGCGCAAGGATTGCAACGGCAACGACGTCGGGACGGCCACCGTCAACACGAGCCGTGTTGGCACCGGCGCGGCAACCCAGCCGCCCGCCAAGCCGCTGTTCGTCGCCAACCACTACCGGCTGGGGCCTGCCACGTCCGTGGTGGTCGATGGACAGACGACCAGCGTGCGCAGCCTCGAGTGCCGCGGCAATGCGGCCGGCTCGACCACCTATCAGCCAGTGATCTCGAACATCGAGGATTTCCAGGTCACTTATGGCGTCTTCTCGACCAGCGCCCGTACGGTCGACAGGTTCTACACCGCAGCCGAGTTTGCCAGCATCCCCCTGCCGACGTTGACCATCGACGGCAAGTCGCTGACGCCCTGGGCCCGGGTGGCCGCGGTGCGCATCTGCGTCCTCTCGCGCACCTACGGTGCGGCCAGCAAGCTTGCCGACACCGCGGGAGCGCTGCGAACCTACCAGGCCTGTGACGGCAGCTCGGTGCAACAGCCGCTCACTGACCGTTCAACCTACAAGACCTACACACAGGTCTTCGGGCTGCGCAACTTCCTCAACAAGACGTATTGATTCCTATGCTGCCGCTTCGTCTTGAATCCCGTGCGCCGGCGCTGCTGCCGAACCGTCTCGTGCGTCGCCAAGCCCCGGCGCGGCAGCAGGGTGTCGCGATGGTCGTCGTGCTGATGCTGATGCTGGCGCTGATGGGCATCGTCGCGTTCTCGGCGCGCAACGCCACGTTTGGTGAAGCCTCGTCGCGCAACCAGCTGGACGGCGAGATTGCCCGCCAGGCGGCGGAGTCGGCCATGCGCGATGCCGAGCGCGACCTGCTGCTGTCCGACGGGTCGGTACTGCAGGGCACGGCCAAGTGCAAGCGCGAAGGCGCCCGGCCGCTGGAAAGCGCCATCGCGGGCTTCTCGACGACCTGCGTCGGCGGGCAATGCGACAAGACGCTGAACGACTACAAGACGACGAGTTGGGTTGCCTCTTCCACCAACGCCGAGCCGTGGTGGCCGACTGCGAAGGGCGGCCTGTGGGGGGACCCGACCACCAAGCCGCAGACCGTGAATGCCGCCAGCTGCGCGACCTTCACCGGCGGCGTGCCGATCGGCCTGTACACCGGCGCGCCGGCGGTTCCCGGCGTGGCCATCCAGCCGGAGTACCTGATCGAGCAGTTCTCCCGCAGCGGCGGCCGAATCATCTACTACCGCATCACTGCGCGCGGGTTCGGCGTCTCCGATCGCACGCAGGTGGTCCTGCAGTCGTACTTCCAGCCCTTCACGATCAAGTGATCGCCGGCCACGTCGGCTCCTGAATTCATTCGAGGTTTTCCATGCGTCACATCATTCGACGAACCTTCTGCATCGCGCTGGTCTGGGCCATGATGCCGCTGCCGCAGGCCTTCGCCGCCTCGACGGCCACGGTCTACACGCCGATCACCCCGATCCCGGCGAATGCGGTGACCACGCCGGCCAAGCCCGCGATCATGCTGAACATGTCGAAGGACCATCAGCTGTTCTACCGGGCCTACAACGAGTTCACCGACTACGACAACGACGGGCAGCCCGATGGCGGCTACATCCACGCGATCCGTTATTCGGGCTATTTCGATACCGGCAAGTGCTATGCCTACAGCGGCACGAGCGGGCGCTTCGTCTGGACTGCCGACACCACCGACAAGTACTGCGCCAGCGGCACCGGCTGGAGCGGCAACTTCCTGAACTGGGCSACSATGACGCGCATGGACRTGGTSCGCAAGGTCCTGTACGGCGGCTTCCGYTCCASCGACACCGGCTCGCTGACGGTGCTCGAGCGTGCATCGCTGCCGATGGACGCCCACTCGTTCGCCAAGTACTACAACGGCACCGACATCAACCGGCTGACTCCGTACACGGGCCAGACGCAGATCACGATGTGCAACACGACGATCGACGTCAACGGCGCCTATTCCCACACGACGACGAATCCGCCGTTGATGCGGGTCGCGAGCGGCAACTACTCGCTGTGGAATGCCAACGAGCGCCGGCAATGCCGGTGGGGCGACGAAAACGGCTGGAGCAGCAACGGCAGCGGCAACGGCAACAGCCTCGCCGTGACCGGCCTGAGCGCGGCCAACGACAACCCGCCGCGCTCGGCGGCCCTCTCGGGCGGCAACAACGGCGACTTCATCGTGCGCGTCGAGGCGTGCAACAGCGCGCACATCGGCGGCGAGCGTTGCCGGCAGTATCCGAACGGCAACTACAAGCCGATCGGCCTGCTGCACGAGTACGGCGAGAGCAACCAGGCCGAATTCGGCCTGCTCACCGGCTCGTTCTCGAGGAACATCGCCGGCGGCATCCTGCGCCGCAACGTGACCTCGTTCGTCCCTGAAGTGAACACGACGACCGACGGCACCTACACGTCCGTGGTCGGCATCGTTGGCACGATCAACAGGCTGCGCGTCTTCGGCTATGAATATGGCGACAGCAGCTACAACAACACCACCGACGGCAGCTGCACGTACCAGCTGACCGCGCTCACGAACGACCAGTGCGCGAGCTGGGGCAACCCGATCGGCGAGATGTTCACCGAAGCGCTGCGCTACCTGAAGGGCCTGGCGCCGGCGTCGGACTACGGATCGAATGCCGATGCGAAGGGCGACACGATGAACCTGCCGCACCCGGCCTGGGTGGACCCGTTCACGCGTGGCGCGACGATCAATGCCACCTATGGCGCGCCGCAGTGCCGCCCGATCGACATCATCAACTTCAACGCCAGCGTCGTCTCCTACGACCGCGACACGCAGGCACCGTTCGCCGACCTCGGGGCCACCGGTTCGCTGAACAGCTACGTGAATGCCGTCGGCACCGGTGAAAACCTGACCGGCACCTTGCGCTTCGTCGGCCACACGGCCAGCGTGGACGACAAGGCGTGCACGGCGAAGACGCTGGCCAACCTGTCCGATGTCGAGGGCCTGTGCCCGACGGCGCCGGCCTACAAGGGTTCGTACAGCCTGGCGGGTGCCGCCTACTGGGYGCACACCAACCCGATCCGCAATACGACGACGCTGCCGCTGACCTCGAACAGCGCCGATCCGAATTTCCACGTCAACACCTACAGCGTGGCGCTGGCACCGGGGGTTCCGCGCATCACGGTGACGACCGGCGGGACGACGCCCATGAAGGCGATCATCCAGCCGTCGTACCAGCTGTTCAAGTCGGCCGGCGACACCGGCAACGGCACGCTGGTCGACTTCCGGGTGGTCAGCCAGACGGCCACGCACGGCAAGTACCYGGTGGTGTGGGAAGACTCGCAACAGGGTGGCGACTATGACCAGGACGCCTCGGGCATCCTGGAGTGGGACCTGAACGGCACGACGCTGAAGGTCACCACCTCCACCTTCGCCGACGCGACCGTCAACCCGCAGGGCTTCGGCTACACGATCTCGGGCACCAACCGCGACGGCGTGCATTTCCACTCCGGTATCCTGAATTTCAACTACACCGACCCGACCAACCTGCCGGTCACCAGGACCGACGGCACCGCGCACCCCAACGTCAACACGTCCGGCGGTTGCAACAACTGCCAGAAGAACCAGCCGGCCAGCATGGCGACGTACACCGTCACCGGCAACACCGGCGGCGCGCTGGAAGACCCGCTGTGGTACGCCGCGAAGTGGGGCGGCTACAAGGTCACCTACACCAACGGCGTCGCGGATCTTCCTGATGCGACGAGCAAGTGGGACGTGAAGGACGCGAGCGGCGCGGCAACGGCCACCGGCGACGGCACGCCCGACAACTACTTCCTGGTGTTCAACCCGGATCAGCTGGAAGCAGCGCTGCGCTCGGTGTTCCAGAGTGCGCTCGAGTCGTCGAACGCGGCCCCGGCCGTCTCGTCCAGCCAGCTGACGACCGGCGGCTACAAGTACCTGGCCAACTTCAGCATCTCCAAGGTCTCGGGCGACGTCGAAGGATTCCCGATCCTGAGCAACGGTGCGTTCGCGACAGCTCCCACCTGGACCGCTGGTGCCCGGCTGTCCGCCATTGCCGCGAACTCGCGCAACGTCATCACCAATGACGGACCTGCGGGCATCGGCTTCGATTGGACGACGCTGAACGCGACGACCAATTACAAGGCTGCGCTGACGACCGGATCGGTCACCGCGCAGACGGCTGCACAGGCGCAGGCGACGGTCAACTACATGCGTGGCGACCGCAGCAACGAAGGTACCGCCACGGGCCAGCAGCGCGTGCGGCTGGCCACCAACATCATCGGGCCGATCGTCAGTGCGGCACCGTGGATCCAGGACAAGCCGGTGGCGCGCTACACGGCCGGCAACTACCCCGGCTACGGTGCCTTCGCGGCGGCCAAGGCCACCCGCAAGAAGCTGCTCTGGGTCGCTTCCGACGACGGCATGGTGCATGCGTTCGAAGCGCCGCCGGAGTCGACGACGAGTGCGCAGACCGGCGCCGCGCTGTTCTCGTATGCGCCTGGTGCGCTGGCGCAGCGTTTCTTCTCGATCGGCCAGCAAGGCTTCGGCGTCACGGCCTATGTCGACGGCACGCCGTTCACTGCAGACGTCTGGATCGATGACACGTCGACGACGAACACGGCCCTCGAGTGGCACACCTACCTCTTCGGCGCGCTGGGGCGCGGCGGTCGCGGCATCTATGCACTCGATGCCACGACACCGGCCTCGCTGACGCAGGCCAATGCGGCCAGCGTCTTCAAGTGGGAGTTCACGGCCGACAATGACGCCGACCTGGGTTATGTGGTCAGTGACATCTCGATCGAGCCGGGCACCAACCAGCCGGCACCCGTCGCGAAGCTGAACAACGGCAAGTACGGTCTGATCCTGGGCAACGGCTACAAGTCGCGTGACGGGCATGCCGCGCTGTTCGTGATCCCGGCCGACGGCCCGACCTCCGCCGGCAGCTGGACCGGCCGCTACACGAAGATCGTCGCGGACGGCACGAGCACCGACAACGGCCTGTCGACGGCCACCTGGGTGGACCTGGACAACAACGGCACGGCCGATGTCGTCTACGCCGGCGACCTGAAGGGCAACCTGTGGAAGTTCGACATCTCGTCGAGCAATACCGCGGACTGGAGCGTGGCGTTCGTCAACACCTCCGGTGTGGCGCAGCCCTTGTACACCGCGCGCAGTCCCAACGACGATGTGCTGCCGATCACCGGTGCGCCTCAGTTCACGTTCCCGTCGATGGGGGGCGTGATGGTGAGCTTCGCCACCGGCCTGGCGAACACCAGCACGGAGTACCCGCGAACCGGTGTCACGCAGCGGGTGTTCGGCATCTGGGATCGACCGGACTTCACGGTGACGCCGAAGACGGCCGCCCGCCCGCGAGCCCTGCCGAGCGGCGTCGGCACGCTGGTGCAGCGCACGCTGACCCGGTCGGCCACGACGGGCATCGTGACGGTGGCGGCCGGTGCGGCGGTGGACTACCTGAACAGTTCGGGTGCTGCCAAGGACGGCTGGTTCATCAACCTTCCCGGATCGTCCGAGATGGTGGTGTCGAACCTCGAGTACCGGTTGAACAACATCATGATGACGTCGATCCGGCCGATCTCCACCAGCGGCGTCAGCTGCAGCGACCTGCCGCTGGCCACGTTGTTCGTCTTCGACCCGGTCACCGGCCTGCCGAACAGCGACGTGCTGGGCCCGCCGACGCTGGTCAACGGCGTGGCCACTTCCTTCACGATCGGCATTCCGGTGGATGACCAGAAGCTGCGCTTCGCCAACGACCGCACGCCAGCGCCGAGCGACACCTCGTGCGTGAAAGGGCAGCCGGGCTGTACCTGCACGGGCA
>NZ_JBFUCB010000164.1:0-10517 GCF_056405435.1 Rhizobacter sp. P1_G5
ACATGAGCGCCTTCGTCGAGCTGCAGGAAGCCGAGTTCGCCGCGGCCGAGAAGGGCTTCACCGCGGTGAAGCACCAGCGCGAGGTCGGCACCGGGTATTTCGATGCGGTGACGACGACGATCGAGCGCGAGGCGTCGACGGCGGCCTTGAAGGGTTCCACGGAAGACGAGCAGTTCTTCGACACGAAGGAACACGCCTGAAGAAGCGGCCATGACAACGCTCATTTGAGCGATAATTTCCGCTCAAAGGATGGGTCATGGTCGAAAAAACGCGCACCGCTTCAACCCGCTCCCGGCCGGCGAGTCGACCGGCCGTGAAGGTCACGTCGGCTCGCGCCTCGTTTCCGGTGACCCCGCCCGCGCTCGTCACGACCGACTTTCTCGAGGCCTTCCAGGCCGATGCGATGGAGCGGGTGCGCATCGTCAAGCGCGGGGTGCCCGCCGGCGTGGTCGATGCCATCGCCAAGCGCATGGGGGTGCCGAAGGAAAAGCTGATCGGCACACTCGGCCTGGCCCGTGCCACCATCGACCGCAAGGCGCGCGACCGCAAACCGCTGTCGCCCGATGAGGGATCGAAGGTGCTGGGCATGGCCCGCCTGGTGGGGCAGGTGCAGGCGATGGTCGATGAGTCGGGTGATGCGGCGGGCTTCGACGCGGCAGCCTGGGTGGCGGGCTGGCTGGACCGGCCACTGTCGGCGCTGGGAGGGCAACGCCCTGCCGAGCTGATGGACACCGCCGAAGGCCAGTGGCTCGTCTCCCAGCTGGTCGCCCGGATGCAGAGCGGGGCCTATTCGTGACCCATGTGCTGTGGCGCATCGCCACGGACACCCGCGAGTACGAGGCGCACGACCTGAGCGGCAAAGGCGCCGAGCAGACCGGCGGCCGCTGGAACCGGCCTGGCCGGCCGCTCGTCTATGCGGCGTCGACCGCTTCACTCGCCTGCCTGGAAACGGTGGTGCACYTGAATGCCAGTGACCTTCCGCTGAACCGCTTCCTCGTGCGCATCGAGGTGCCGGCATCGGCGTGGGCGGCCCGTCACGCGTACTCGGCAGCGGAACTGCCGGTGGGCTGGAGTGCCATCCCGGAGGGCAAGGTGTCGCTCGACATCGGCGATGCCTGGCTGCGCACGGCGCCGTCGGCCTTGCTGGTCGTGCCGTCGGTGATCGTTCCGGAAGATTGCAACGTACTGATCAATCCCCTGCACCCCGATGCGGCGGGCCTCCGGGCGGCCAAGCTGCGGCCTTGGCTCTACGACCGGCGGCTGGCTTGAAGCGCGATACCTACATCGACGCCGCGAGCATCTCGCGGTAGTCGTCCCGCGTCGCGAGGCGCGGGTTCGTCTTGTGGCAGTGGTCGACCATCGCGCCGTCGATCACGCGCTCGAACAGGTCCTCGGTCACGCCGAGGGCCGCCAGCCCCGGGGCCAGGCCGAGCCGCGCGTTCATCTCGCGGATCGCCTCGGCCACCTCGGTGCCCTTCGAGTCGCACGGGCCGATGCCCATCGCATGCGCCATGCGCGCGAGCCGCCGCTCGCGCACGATCGATTCGGCGCCGGCATTGAAGCGCACCACCGCCGGCAGGAACATCGCGTTCAGCGTGCCGTGGTGCAGCTTCGGGTTCACGCCGCCCAGGCTGTGGCTCAGCGAATGCACGCAGCCCAATCCCTTCTGGAACGCCATCGCACCCTGCATGCTCGCGCTCATCATGTTCCAGCGCGCCTCGCGGTCCTGCCCGTTGCGCACGGCCCGCTCGATGTGCCCCCAGCCGCGCTCCAGCCCGTCGAGCGCGATGCCGTCGGCCGGCGGATTCACGGCCGGCGCCATGAAGGTCTCCAGGCAATGCGCGATCGCGTCCATGCCGGTCGCGGCCGTCAACAAGGGCGGCAGGCCCAGCGTCAGCGCCGGGTCGCAGATGGCCGCGCGCGGCATCAGGTTCCAGTTGTGGAAACCGAGCTTGCGGCCGTCGTCGACGATCACGATCGCGCCGCGCGCGACCTCGCTGCCGGTGCCCGCCGTGGTCGGCACGGCGATCACCGGCGCGACGCGGTCGGTGATCCTCGTGCTGCCGCCTTCGATGGTGGCGTAGGTCTTCATCGGGCCGTCGTGCGTCGCGGCGATCGCGACGCCCTTGGCCAGGTCGATGCTCGACCCGCCGCCGACCGCGATCAGCCCGTCGCAGCCGTGCTCGCGCCAGACCTGCACCGCGGATCGCACCGCCGCCTCGGTCGGGTTGAACGGCGTGCCGTCGAACACCGCGTGCGGCAGGGCGCCCAGTGCGGCCAGGGCTTGATCGAGGACACCGGCCGCGCGCACCCCGGCATCGGAGACGACCAGCGGCTTGCGGATGCCGATGCGCTCGCATTCGGCCGGCAGCAGCTTCACCGCGCCGAAGTCGAGCTGGATCTGCGTGAGGTAGTAGATGAAGGCCATGGCGGAACGGAGCGTTGCGATGGATCGGCCAGTATGCTCTGGCACACTCGCCCCCCGTGAGCTCGCATCCCCTGACCCCCGCGATGAGCAGCCTGCTGTATCGCATCGGCCGCGCCAAGCGGCCTCCGTTCCACACCATGCCGGTCGCGCAGGCCCGCGAGGTCTACACCGCGGCGGCCGAGACCATCGACCCACCGCGCGCGCCGCTGGCGCGGGTCGAGGATTTCACGCTGCCGGCGAGCGACGGCACGCCGTTGCGGGCCCGGCTCTACGCACCGTCGAGCGAGCGGCTGCCGCTGATGATGTACCTGCACGGCGGCGGCTTCACGATCGGCAACCTCGAAACCCACGACAGCCTGTGCCGCCAGCTCGCGCTGCGCAGCGGCACCGCGGTGGTCGCGATCGACTACCGGCTCGCGCCGGAACATCGCTTCCCGACCGCGGTGAACGACGCCTGGGCCGCGCTGGGCTGGCTGGCCGCGCGCGCCGAGACGATGGGGCTCGATGCCCGCCGCCTGGCCGTCGGTGGCGACAGCGCCGGCGGCACGCTGGTCGCCGTCAGCGCGATCCACGCGCGCGACATCGGCTTGCCGCTCGCGCTGCAGGTGCTGATCACGCCCGGCACGACGGCGTACGCCGACACGCCGTCGCATCGCGAGTTCGGCGAAGGCTTCCTGCTCGACGCCCAGGGCATCGAATGGTTCTTCGGCCACTACATCGATCATGCGGACCGCAGCGACTGGCGCTTCGCCCCGCTGAACGCACCCGACCTCGATGGCGTCGCGCCGGCCTGCGTGGTGCTGGCCGAATGCGATCCGCTGGTCGACGAAGGCGTGGCCTATGCCGACCGGCTGCGCGCCGCCGGCGTCGCCGTCGAGCTGGAGCTGTACCGCGGCGTCACGCACGATTTCATCAAGATGGCGCGCGAGCTCGATGAAGCCGTCGCCGCGCAGGACGCCATCGCCGCCGCACTGAAGAAGGCCTTGCTGTCATGAAACGCACCGATTTCCGATTCATCGAGCGGCTGCGCGTGCGCTGGGCCGAGGTCGACCTGCAGCAGATCGTCTTCAACGGCCACTACCTGATGTACTTCGATACTGCGGTGGCCGGCTACTGGCGCGCGCTCGCGATGCCGTACGCGTCGACGATGCACTACCTGGGCGGCGACCTGTTCGTGCGCAAGTCCACGCTCGAGTACGAAGGCTCGGCGCGCTACGACGACGTGCTCGACATCGGCGTGCGCTGCGGGCGCATCGGCACCTCGTCGATGGTGTTCAGCGCGGCCGCTTTCCGCCAGGACCAGTTGCTGGTCCGTGCCGAGCTGGTCTACGTGTTCGCCGATCCGGTCGCGCACAGCTCGAAGCCGGTGCCGCAGGAGCTGCGCGAGCTGCTGCAGGATTTCGAGGCCGGCAAGCCGATGGTGGAGGTGCGCGTCGGCCCCTGGTCGGAGCTCGGCCGCGATGCGCAGCGCATCCGCACCGAGGTGTTCGTCGAGGAGCAGAAGATCCCGCCGGAGCGCGAATGGGACGACGCCGATGCCGACTGCATCCACGCCGTCGCGTACAACCATTTCGGCGCGGCGCTCGCCACCGGCCGGCTGCTGGAGCACGTGCCCGGCGTCGCGAAGATCGGCCGCATGGCGGTGACGCAGGCGATGCGCGGCAGCGGCGTCGGCCGCGCGGTGCTCGATGCGCTGATGAGGGCGGCGCGCGAGCAGGGCTACCGCGAGGCGGTGCTGCATGCGCAGACCTCGGCCGAGGCGTTCTACACGCGGGCCGGCTTCGCGCCGCGCGGGCCGGTGTTCGAGGAAGTGGACATCCCGCACGTCGAGATGGTCCGCAGCCTCTAAGTCAGCCACTCAGCCACTCAGCCACTCAGCCACTCAGCCACTCAGCCGCCGACCGTCCGCGTGCGGCGCGGCCGCTCGGGCTTCAGCAGGCTGCGCACCCGCCTCTTGCGGGGCGCGGCCTCGGTGCCGCTCGACGGCTCTTCCGCCTCGTCGACGCTGCCCTGGACCGGGGCCTCGGCCGGCGGCTCCTCGCTGTAGCGCGGCGGCCAGTCCTTCAGTGTCGAGCGGCGCAGCAGCGCCATGCCGCCGGCGGCGCCGTAGGTGCGCTCGAGCACGTGCGTGACGAGCCGCTTGTTGACGCGCTCGGTGATCACGAGCGTCGAGCAGCGGGTGCCGTAGCTGCCGTCCGGCGTGCGGATGAACGCGGCCGACAGCAGCTTCTCCCACTCGTGCGACACGCCGGTCGACGGCAGCAGCGCGTCGTCGGCCAGCGTGCGGTCGCCGAGCGCCTCGAACAGCCGGGCGCTGAGCGTGTCGACGCTGTCGCTCGTCGACAGCGCCGCATCGACGCGCGCCTTCAGCAGATCGACCTTGGGCCACGGGGCATCGAGCCGGCCGTTCGACAGGCCGAACAACCCGCGCTCGAGCCGCACCGGATGCACCTCGTGGTTCGAGGCCCAGAAGCATTCGCCGCGCTGGAAATCGGCCGCCACCAGGTTGAAGCCGTTGTGGCCGGCCAGCGCAGTGCGCATCCAGAAGCGGTCGGTCTGCAGGTCACCCGCCAGCCAGCGCGGCACGATGTCGCCGCGCGACGGCGCCTGCGGATCCTGGCGCGACGGATCGCGCACGTTGGTGACGAAGGCGAGGCGCCCGGCGGCCGTCAGGCCGAGCCAGGTGCCGCCGGCTTCGAGGTCGCGCCCGCCGAGGATGTCGGGTCGGCCGGCACCGGGCGACCACCAGGCCAGGCGGGCGGTCGGGCGCTTGAAGAACTCGTCGCGGTTCGCCGCGACGACCAGCGGGAAGCGCCGCGACTGGTCGATCGCCAGCGCTACGAGGCACATGGTACGAAGCCCTCGGCGTGGCGGGGGCCGACGATCCACGGCGCGAGCGCGGCAGCGAGCTGCGCTTCGATCTGCTGCGCGAGCGTGTCGTCGATGCCGTGGGGCGCGAGGGCGTAGATTTCCATCCAGGTGTGGTGTTCGTCGCGGGAGTCGGGTCGGCGCAGCAGCCGGGCCTGGAGCCCGGGACAGGCCGACTGCACCTTTGCCTGCGCTGCGAGAACCGCGGCCGACAACGCCTGCGCGTCTTCGACCTTCGCCCGATAGTAGATGAACAATTCGCGCACGATGCCGCCGCCGATGCGGGTCCGTGAAGTCGTGCCTGGAATGCCCTGGGCGGCCTTGCCGATCAGGCCGTCACGTCCACGTCGACGTCGTAGGGCATCGGCTGGCGCGTGAGCACCGGCCCGTCGGCGGCACCCAGGTGCAGGCTGCCGGCGTCGAGCGCGGCGAGTTTGACCTCGGCCAGCACGCGCTGCCCCGCGGCGTTGACGACCAGCCCCGCCGGCTGGCCGGGATCCGCGCTGTGGAAGATCTCCTGCCCGGCGCGCGCCGGCACGGCGGAGTCGAACAGGAAGCTGCGGCGCTTGATGGTGCCGCGGTACTGGCTGCGCGCGACGATCTCCTGCCCGGGGTAGCAGCCCTTCTTGAAGTCGACGCCGCCGACCAGCTCGAAGTTGAGCATCTGCGGCACGAACTGGTCGACCGTGGCCGCCTCGATACGCGGCACCGCGCTCGCGATCTCGCCTTCGCGCCAGGTGTCGGGCGACAACGTGGGGAGGGCAGGGGCCGCGGTGCCGGTGGCGGCGGCCCACAGGTAACGTTCGTGTCCATCGGCATCCGGCAGGCGCACCAGGTGGCCGCCGGCGTGTTCGCTGCGCAACCACGGCGCGGGCAGCGCGGCGGCGCCGAGCCACGACCGGGCCGACGGGCCGGCGATGCCGTGCAGCGCGAGCTCGGCCGAGGCATCGCTCAGCTTGCACTGGGCGCGCAGCACGAACATCGACAAGCGCTTCAGCGTCGGCGCCAGCAGGTCGGCGCTGCAGGCGAGCAGCAGCTCGTCAGGGGCCGGTTGCCACACCACGAAGCTCGCGAGCAGCCGGCCCTTCGCCGAGCAGTAGCCGGCCAGCCGGGCGCGGCCGGCGCCGAGTTGCGTGACGTCGCTGGTCAACTGGCCGTGCAGGAAGGAGGCGGCGTCGGCGCCGCGGGCGCGGATCACGCCCCAGTCGTTCAGGGTCGCGATGCCGTCGAGGGGATGGGTTGTGCGCATTGGATACAAGCCGTGCAGAAGTGCCGATTATCATCAGCGCCCGTCATCGGGTCCCGACCGGGGTCTCCGGACCTTTTTCCGATCCTCCCGCCGTGAAATTCCTGCGCCGTCTCTTCTTGCTGGTGTTCGTGCTGGCCCTCCTCGTCGCCGGCGCTGCGGCCGGTGGCGTGTATTGGTGGCTGCAGCAGCCGCTGCCGCTGAATGCCGATGCGGTCGAGGTGTCGATCGAGCCCGGCACCTCGCCGCGCGAGGTCGCATTCGCCTGGACCCAGGCCGGTGTGCAGGCCCCGCCGGTCCTGCTGTATGAATGGTTCCGCTGGTCCGGCCAGGCGCGCAAGATCCGCGCCGGCAGCTATGCGATCGTGCGCGGCATCACGCCGCGCGGCCTGCTCGACAAGATGGTGCGCGGCGACGAGGTGCTGGCCACGGTGCGCCTGATCGAAGGCTGGACCTTCCGCCAGTTCCGCGCCGAACTCGCGAAGGCCGAGAACCTGAAGCAGACCACCACCGGCATGACCGACGCGCAGCTGATGGCCGCGATCGGCGCGGCCGGCGTGGCGCCGGAGGGCCGCTTCTATCYCGACACCTATGCCTACAGCAAGGGCGCGAGCGATGTCGCGGTGCTGAAGCGGGCGCAGCGCGCGATGCAGCGCCAGCTGGAGCTGGCCTGGGCCGAGCGCGCCGCGAACACGCCGCTGCGCAATGCCGACGAGGCGCTGACGCTGGCGTCGATCGTCGAGAAGGAAACCGGCACGCCGGCCGACCGCAGCCGCGTGGCCGGCGTGTTCACGAACCGGCTGCGCATCGGCATGGCGCTGCAGACCGACCCGACGGTGATCTACGGGCTCGGCGAGAGCTTCGACGGCAACCTGCGCAAGCGCGACCTGACCACCGACGGCCCGTACAACACCTACCTGCGCACCGGCCTGCCGCCGACGCCGATCGCGATGCCGGGGCGCGCCTCGCTGCTCGCCGCGGTGCGGCCCGAAGCCACCAAGGCCTTGTATTTCGTGGYCCGCGGCGACGGCAGCAGCCAGTTCAGCGAGACGCTGGCCGAGCATAATCGCGCGGTCAACCAATACCAGAAGTAGCAGCCCAGTGCCCGTGCGCGGACGATTCATCACCTTCGAAGGCATCGACGGCGCCGGCAAATCCACGCACATCGACGCGCTGGCCGAGCACCTGCGACAGGCCGGCCGGCCTGTCGTGCTGACCCGCGAGCCGGGCGGCACGCCACTGGCCGAGCAACTGCGCGAGCTGCTGCTGCACTCGCCGATGGATCCGCTGACCGAGGCGCTGCTGGTGTTCGGTGCGCGCCGCGATCACCTTGCGCAGGTCATCGAGCCGGCGCTGGCCGCCGGCCGCACCGTGCTGTGCGACCGCTTCACCGATGCGAGCTTCGCCTACCAGGGCGGCGGCCGCGGCTTCGATGCCGGTGTGCTGTCCACGCTGGAAGGCTGGGTGCACCGCGACCTGCAGCCCGACCTGACCTTCTGGTTCGACCTGCCCGCCGCGGTGGCGGCCGAACGCCGCGCCGCAGTGCGCGCGCCGGATCGTTTCGAGCAGCAGGACCTCGCGTTCTTCGAGCGCGTGCGCGCCGGCTACGAGGCGCGCCATCGGGCGGCGCCGCATCGCATCGTTCGCATCGAGGCCGCCGCACCGCGCGAGCAGGTCTGGCAGCAGGTTCTCGCCACCCTGGAGCAGCACCCGTGGTAGATCCCGAAGGAAAGCTGCCGTTGCCCTGGCTGGCAGCGGCGCTCGATGAAGCCTTGCGCACACAGCGCGGTCATGCCTTGCTGATCCACGGGCCGCAGGGCATCGGCCAGTTCGAGCTCGGGCTGACGCTCGCGCAATCATGGCTGTGCGAGGCCGCGCCGGTCGGGCAATCTCGGCCGGCCTGCGGGCGATGCGCCAGCTGCCACCTGGTGCAGGCGCGCTCGCACCCCGACCTGCTGGTGCTGCTGCCCGAGGCGTTGCGCGAAGCGCTGGGCTGGGACGCCGCGGAAGAGGGCGGCGACAGCGAGGCCAAGGCCTCGAAGGCCAAGCCCAGCAAGGAACTGAAGGTCGAGGCAATCCGCGGCGCGGTCAATTTCGCGCAGACCACCTCGGCGCGCGGGCGCGCCAAGGTCGTGCTGCTGCACCCGGCGGAACGCATGAACGGCATCTCGGCCAACACGCTGCTGAAGACGCTGGAAGAGCCGCCTGGGCAGGCGCGCTTCATCCTCAGCAGCGGCTCGCCCGATGCGTTGCTGCCGACCATCCGCAGCCGCTGCCAGGCGCTGCCGCTGGCGTTGCCGCCCACCGAGCTGGCCACCCGCTGGCTCGCCGAGCACAAGGTGGCGCAACCCGACGTGCTGCTCGCCGCGGCCGGCGGCCAGCCGCTGCAGGCGCTCGAATGGGTGCAGGACGGCGTCGACGCGGTGGCCTGGCTGCGCCTGCCGAAGCAGCTCGCCGCCGGCGACGCGGGCCAGCTCGGCGCGTGGCCGCTGCCGCGGCTGCTGGAGGCGATGCACAAGCTCTGCCACGACGCGCTGTGCCTGGCTTGCGGTGCTGCGCCGCGCTACTTTCCGCCGGCATCGCTGCCCGCCGCGATGCCGCTGTACGGCCTGACGCGCTGGGCGTCGGCGCTGTCCACCGCGAGCCGGCATGGCGAGCACCCGTGGAATCAGCCGGTGATGGTGGAATCCTTGGTGCAACAGGCGCGCGAGGCACTCGCTCCGGCGCGCCATGTCAAGGGTCCTTCGGTACACTCGGCCCGATGAGCGATTCCTCTGCCACTCCCTCCCGCGCAGTTGCACCCGCCGCAGCCTCGCGGCCGAGCGTCATCCAGCTGGTCTTCCGCGAAAAAGGCGCGCTGTACGCCGCCTTCATCCCGCTGTTCAGCGAGGGCGGGCTGTTCGTGCCGACCACGCGCGAGTACAAGCTCGGCGAGGACATCTACCTGCTGCTGTCGCTGCCCGACGATCCGCAGCGCTACCCGGTCGCCGGCAAGGTCTCGTGGATCACGCCGGCCAATGCCTCGGGCGGCCGCACCCAGGGCGTCGGCGTGCGGTTCCCGACCGACGAGAAGACCCGCGTGCTGAAGCTGAAGATCGAGGAGATCCTCGGCACCTCCATCCAATCCGCCAAGCCGACGCAGACGATCTGATCCCGTCTGGTCCCCTCTGGTCCCCTCTGGTCCAGTCCGCTGTGCCCGGCGCCGCCCCGCTTCCATGTTCGTCGACTCCCACTGCCACCTGAGCTTCCCCGAGCTGCGTGCCCGCCTGGACGAGATCCGCGCCGAGATGGCCGCCGCGCAGGTCGACCGCGCGCTGTGCATCTGCACGACGCTCGAGGAGTTCGACGCCGTGCAGGCGCTGGCGGCCGGGCACGACAACTTCTGGGCCTCGGTCGGCGTGCACCCCGACAACGAGGACGTGCTGGAGCCGAGCGTCGAGACGCTGGTGGCGCTGAGCCGGCGCGACAAGGTGGTCGCGATCGGCGAGACCGGCCTCGACTACTACCGCCTCAACGGCCGCAGCATCGCCGACATGGAGTGGCAGCGCGAGCGCTTCCGGGTGCACATCCGCGCCGGGCTCGAGCGCGACCTGCCGCTCGTGATCCACACCCGCAGCGCGTCGGACGATACCGTCGCGCTGCTGAAGGAGCAGGGCGCCGGCCGCTCGCGCGGCGTGTTCCATTGCTTCACCGAGACGATGGCCGTGGCGCGCGAGGCGCTCGACCTCGGCTTCCTGATCTCGTTCTCCGGCATCCTGACCTTCAAGAGCGCCGTCGAGCTGAAGGAGGTGGCGCGCTACGTGCCGCTGGACCGCTGCCTGATCGAGACCGACAGCCCGTACCTGGCGCCGGTGCCGTACCGCGGCAAGACCAACACGCCGGCCTACGTGCCTTACGTCGCGAAGCAGCTCGCCGAGTTGAAGGGCTGTACCGTCGAGGAGGTCGCGGCACACACCAGCCGGAATTTCGAAGCGC
>NZ_JBFUCB010000165.1:0-10489 GCF_056405435.1 Rhizobacter sp. P1_G5
GCACGGGGGCGAGGCGGATTTCCAGCGCGCGCATGTCGAGCTGCCGAACCGCATCGCCCACGCCTGCCGCCAGGCCGGCGTGCGCCGGCTGGTGCACATAAGCGCGCTCGGCGCCCAGGCCGGCGCGCCCAGCATGTACCTGCGCTCGAAGGCGGCCGGCGAGGCGGTGCTGCAGCAATCCGGGCTCGACGTCACGCTGCTGCGCCCGTCGGTGATGTTCGGCGAGGAAGACCGCTTCATGAACCTGTTCGCGCAGCTGCAGCGGGTGCTGYCGGTGCTGCCGCTGGGCGGCGCCGATGCACGCTTCCAGCCGGTGTGGGTGCAGGACGTCGCGGCGGGCATCGCGCAGGCGCTGGCGCGCGAGGCGGCCGGGGCCGGGGTGCGTTCGTACGACTGCGCCGGGCCCAAGGTCTGGACGCTGTCGCAGCTGGTGCGGCTGGCCGGGCGCTGGTCGGGCCATCCGCGGCCGCTGATCGCGCTGCCCGACGGCCTCGCACGGCTGCAGGCCGGGCTGATGGAATGGCTGCCGGGCACGCCGCTGATGTCGCGCGACAACCTCGATTCGATGAAGGTGCCGAACGTCGCCAACGAAGCGCTGCCGGGACTCGGTGCGCTCGGCGTGCGCCGCACCGGCCTCGAAGCGGTGGTGCCGGCGTACCTCGGCAGCAGCGCCGGGCCGGCGCGGCTCGAAGGCTGGCGGCGACAGGCCGGACGCGGCTGAGCGCGGGCCGGCCGCCGCGGATGCGCGGCAGGCATGGCTTCCATTCGCAAATCTCATCGGTCGGCGCGGCCGGCGCAGAGCACCGCTCGCCTACGATGCAAGACCCCCTACCGACCCACTCGACACCCCGAGGCCCGCCATGCAGCTCTACATCGGCAACAAGAACTACTCGTCCTGGTCCATGCGTCCGTGGGTGCTGCTGACGCAGGCCGGCATCCCGTTCGACGAGGTGATGGTCCGCTTCGATTCGTTCGAGCCCGATTCGCAGTTCAAGACCGAGCTGGCGCGCCACTCGCCGACCGGCCGCGTGCCGCTGCTGGTCGACGACGGCTTCGCGGTCTGGGACACGCTGGCGATCGCCGAATACGTGGCCGAGCGCTTCCCCGCGAAGCAGCTGTGGCCGGCCGATGCGAAGGCCCGCGCGCGGGCGCGCAGCGTGTGCGCCGAGATGCATTCCGGCTTCGGCGCGCTGCGCAACCATTTCCCGATGAACGTCGAGGCTTCGCTGCCCGAGGTCGGCGAACGGCTGCTGCGCGAGCAGCCGGCGGTGCGCGCCGACCTCGACCGCCTGGTGCAGATGTGGAGCGAGTTGCTGCAGCAGCACGGCGGCCCGCTGCTGTTCGGCGGCTTCACGATCGCCGATGCGTATTTCGCGCCGGTGGTGATGCGGCTGCTGACCTACCGGCCGCCGCTGCCGCCGCAGATCGCGGCCTATGTCGAGCGCGTGCGCGCGCTGCCTGGCGTCGATGCCTGGTGCCGCGATGCGCTGGCCGAGCAGGACTTTCTTCCCTTCGAGGAGCCATATCGCACCGCTCGCTGAGACCGGTCGGCGCGTGCGCGCCTCTACACTGCGCCGATGAAGAAGTGGATGGTCGGCGGCGCGGTCCGCGATGCATTGTTGGGGCGTCCGGTCAATGACCGCGACTGGGTGGTCGTCGGCGCGTCGCCGGTCGAGCTGCTCGAAGCCGGCTACATGCCGGTCGGCAAGGACTTCCCGGTGTTCCTGCATCCGGAGACGAAGGAAGAGGTGGCGCTCGCGCGCACCGAGCGCAAGACCGCGCCGGGCTACCACGGCTTCACGTTCCATGCCGACCCGGGCGTCACGCTGGAAGAAGACCTGCAGCGCCGCGACCTGACGATCAACGCGATGGCGCAGGACGAAGACGGCCGCATCGTCGACCCCTGGGGCGGCCGGCGCGACCTGGCCGACAAGCTGCTGCGCCATGTGTCGCCGGCGTTTGCGGAAGACCCGGTGCGCATCCTGCGGATCGCGCGCTTCGCGGCACGCTTCGATGATTTCAGCATCGCATCCGAGACCCAGGCGCTGATGCGCCACATGGTCGAGATCGGCGAGGTCGATGCGCTGGTGCCTGAGCGCGTCTGGCAGGAGCTGTCGCGCGGGCTGATGGAGGCGCGGCCGTCGCGCCTGTTCGAGGTGCTGCGCCGCTGCGGCGCGCTGGCGCGCCTGCTGCCCGAGGTCGACCGGCTGTGGGGCGTGCCGCAGCCGCCTGAGCACCATCCGGAAGTCGACACCGGCGTGCACCTGATGCTGGTGCTCGACATGGCGGCGCAACTGGGGGCCTCGCTCGAGGTGCGTTTCGCGTGCCTGGGCCACGACCTCGGCAAGGGCACGACGCCGGTCGACGAACTGCCGCGCCACATCGCGCACGAGGCGCGCAGCGTGCAGCTCGTGCAGGCGCTGGCGCAGCGGCTGAAGGTGCCCACCGACTGCCGCGAGCTGGCCGAAGCGGTGGCGCGCGAGCACGGCAACATCCACCGCAGCCTGCAGCTGGATGGCTCCGCGGTGATGCGGCTGTTCGACCGCTGCGACGTGTGGCGGCGGCCGGCGCGCTTCTCGGAGCTGCTGCTCGCCTGCGAATGCGATGCGCGCGGGCGCACCGGCTTCGAGGATCGGCCGTATCCGCAGCGGCCGCGCCTGCAGGGAGCGCTGGACGCGGCGCTGGCGGTGGACACGGCCAAGGTGTCGAGCGACGCCCTGGCGCGCGGCTGGAAGGGCACCGCGATCGGTTCGGCGATCCGCCATGCGCGCTACACGGCGGTGTCGGACTACCTCGCAGCTCAGCCTTCGACCGGCAGTTGACGGTTGCGCAGGTGCAGCGTCATGCGCCTGCGCGCCCGATCGTCGAGCATCAGCAGCCAGCGCAGCGCACGCCATTCGTGCGCGACGAACACCGGAACCGACAAGCGCAACACGCCGGGCAGGTTGTGCAGACCTGCCGGGCAGCCTGTGCGGCGCATCGCCTCAGGTGGCGAAGTAGCGCGACTCGAGCGCCCGGGCGTTGGTCAGGTGCAGCCGCAGCTTCAGGCGGTCGAGCCAGCTGAGCGGGTGCATGCGGCCGTCGGGCATCGCGAGCACCGGACCGAGGATGGGTTCTTCCTCGATGCGGGATTCCTGATAGTCCTGCTGCGTCGTCGGCGATTTCAGAGCTTCAGCCATGCGGGCCTCCTTGTGCATCCCAGAGAAGGGAGCGAGGCCGTTGTAACCAGTTGTAGGGGGCGGCGCAAGTCTGGTTTGTCCGTGTCCCTGCCGGCGGCACTGGCTTCAGATCAGCTTCGTGATGGCCAGCGCGACCAGGCTCAGCAGCACGCTGCTGGTGATCGGGATGAAGAACTCGCGCCCGAACAGCCGGAAGCGGAAGTCGCCGGGCAGCCGCCCGAGCCCGATCTTCAGCAGCCAGCGCTGCAGCCCGCTGAACAGCAGCAGCGCGATCAGGATCACCAGCAGCCAGCGCAAGCCCATGGTCGTCGGGTCCGGGTCAGAGGGTATGGCTGCGGTCGCCGTGCACGAAGCCCAGCGGGGCCTCGGTGAACGACGCATCGCAGCCGCGCGCCAGCGCGATCACCTTGAACAGCTCGCCCATCTCGTGCTCCAGCAACAACTTCTGCGCATTCGCGCGGGTCTTCAGGTCGGCATCGGCCAGCCGGTCGACCAGCCCGCAGTTGATCAGGAAATGGGCCTGCGTGGTGTAACCCACCACCTCCAGCCCGGCATCCTGTGCRGCCAGCGCGATGCCGGTGAAGTCGACGTGGGCGGTGATGTCCTTGCGGCCGACCTCGGCCAGCGGGTCGCCGTCGGCCCGGTGCCCCTGGTGGCACATCAGCGTGCCGCCGTGGCGCTGCGGCAGGTAGTACTCGGCCTCCGGGAAGCCGTAGTCGATGAAGAAGGCCGCGCCGCGCTGCAGCCGGTCGGCCAGCGTCGCGATGAAGGCTCGGGCCTGCGGGTGGATCTCGGTGACGGTGCCGGGCACGAACGGGGCCTCGACGGGCGGCCGCAGGGCGGTCGGCCGGTCGCTCCACGCGAAGCCCTCGGTCCGGCCATCACCGGCCGCGACGACGCCGCGTTCGAGCCACTGCGTGCCGTCGAAGTGCAGCAGCTGCACCGGCATCGCGTCCAGCACCTCGTTGCCGACGATCACGCCGCGCATCGCGGCCGGCAGCTCCGACACCCAGCGCACCCGGTCGCCGAAGCGCGCCAGCCGCTGCTGCTGGCGCTGCCGCAGCGCGCCGGACAGGTCGACGATGGTGTAGCGCTCGGGCGCGAGGCCGTCGGCGGCCAGTGCCTCAAGGAGCTGCTCGGCCAGGGCGCCGGAGCCGGCGCCGAACTCCCACACCTCGCGGCTGTCGCAGGCCCGCAGCGCCTGCGCGACCTGGCGCGCGAGCGCATGGCCGAACAGCGGCGTCAGCTCGGGGGCGGTGACGAAATCGCTGCCGGACGACGGCAGCATGCCGAACTGCCGGTCGCCCGCGCTGTAGTAGCCGAGCCCGGGCGCGTACAACGCGAGCGCCATGAAGCGGTCGAAAGGCAGCCAGTCGCCGTTGCGGGCGATGGCCTGGCGGATCAGCGACGAAAGCGCCGCCGATACACTGCCGGCTGGTGGGGTTTGCATGCCCCGATTGTAGAAAGCCATGTCCGCACGTCCCGTCACCCTGGTCACCGGCGCGGCCCGCCGCCTGGGCCGGGCGATCGCGCTCGAGCTGGCCGCGCACGGCCACGACCTCGCGATCCACTGCCGCAGCTCGCGCGACGAGGCGCAGGTCACCGCCGACGAGGCCGCGCGGCTCGGCGCCCGTGCCGAGGTGTTCGCGGCCGACCTCGCCGACGAGGCCGCCTGCCGGGCGCTGGTGCCGGCCGTCTGCGAGCGCCTGGGCCGGCTCGACGCGGTCGTCAACAATGCGTCGACCTTCGCCTACGACAACGTCGACAGCTTCAGCTACGCCGCGATGGAGGCCCACTGGCGTGCCAACACCGGCCCGGCCGTGCTGCTCGCGCAGGCCCTGCATGCCCACCTGGCGGCCCGCGACGGCCACGGCTGCGTCGTCAACCTGCTCGACCAGAAGCTGTGGAATCCGAATCCGGACTACCTGTCCTACACCCTGTCGAAAGCGGCGCTGCAGTCGGCGACCGTGCTGCTCGCGCAGGCGCTCGCGCCGCGGCTGCGGGTGTGCGGCGTCGCGCCCGGCGTCACGCTGCTGTCGGGCGCGATGACCGAGGCAGAATTCGCCCAGGCGCACGGCCTGACGCCGCTGCAACGATCGTCGACGCCGGGCGACGTGGCGCACGCGGTGCGCTTCCTGATCGAGTCGCCGGCCGTCACCGGCAGCACGCTGCTGGTCGATGGCGGCCAGCACCTGCAGGGCCAGCCGCGCGACGTGATGTTCATTGCCAATCCCGGGAAGAAGACCTGACATGCATTCGCTCCTCAGCAACCCCAGCCTGATGGACTGCCGCCGGCTGTTCCTGCACGACTACGAGGTGCGGATCAACATCGGCGTGCACGAATTCGAGAAGAGGGGCGAGCAGCGGGTGCTGATCAACGTCGATCTCTACATTCCGCTCGCGATGTCGACGCCGAAGGCCGACAAGCTCGACGAGGTGGTCGACTACGACTTCATGCGCCGCACCATCGCCCACCGCGTGCTGCAGGGCCACATCCACCTGCAGGAAACGCTGTGCGACGACGTGCTGGCGCTGATGCTGGCGCACCCGCGCGTGCGCGCCGCGCGCGTGTCGACCGCGAAACCCGACGTGTACCCCGACTGCGAAGCCGTCGGCTGCGAAGTGTTTGGAATGAAGAAGGACCTGTGATGAGTGCCGTACTGGACAACCGACAAGACACCAAGGACGAGGCGAAGCAGGCCTTCGAGATCAACAAGCTCAGCAAGCGCCTGCACCGCCAGGTCGGCCAGGCGATCGCCGACTTCAACATGATCGAGGACGGCGACAAGGTGATGGTCTGCGTGTCCGGCGGCAAGGACAGCTATGCGCTGCTCGACATCCTGCTGAACCTGCAGCAGCGCGCGCCGATCCGCTTCGAGCTGGTGGCGGTGAACCTCGACCAGAAGCAGCCGGGCTTTCCGGACCACGTGCTGCCGGAGTACCTGAAGTCGCGCGGCGTGCCGTTCCACATCGAGAACCAGGACACCTACTCGATCGTCAAGCGCCTGATCCCCGAGGGCAAGACGATGTGCAGCCTGTGCTCGCGGCTGCGCCGCGGCATCCTGTACCGCGTGGCCGGCGAGCTCGGCGCGACCAAGGTGGCGCTCGGCCACCACCGCGACGACATGCTGCAGACGCTGTTCATGAACATGTTCTTCGGCAGCCGCATGAAGGGCATGCCGCCGAAGCTGGTCAGCGACGACGGCAAGAACATCGTGATCCGCCCGCTCGCCTACGTGGCCGAGCCCGACCTGGAGCGCTGGGCCGCGCACCGGCAGTTCCCGATCATCCCGTGCACGCTGTGCGGCAGCCAGGAGAACCTGCAGCGCGTGCAGACCAAGCAGATGCTGCGCGACTGGGACAAGCGCTTCCCCGGCCGCATCGAGAACATGTTCACCGCGATGGGCAACATCGTGCCGTCGCACATGATGGACCGGAACCTCTACCCGTTCACCACACTCAAAACCACCGGCGTGCCCGATGCCGCTGGCGATCGGGCCTTCGACGACGACGAGAGCTGTGCCCCGGCCGAACCCGCCGGCGACGCGGTGCCCATCAAGCTGCACGTTTGACCTGACGGAGGCCGACCATGTGGAAACCTGCCCTGACCACCACCCTGCTGGCCGGCGCGCTGCTGGGCCTGGGGGGGTGTGCCGCGATGAACGCGGTCGACAGCAACGTCTCCACCTACAGCCAATGGCCGGCCGGGCGCAGCGCATCGACCTACGCCTTCGAGCGCCTGCCGTCGCAGCAGGCGCGGGCGATGGAGCAGGAGAAGCTGGAGTCGATGGCCCGGCACTCGCTGCAGGTGGCCGGCTTCAGCGAGGCGGGCGACGCGAAGGCGGCCGATTTCACGGTGCAGGTCRGCGCGCGCATCAACCGCTACGACGTCTCGCCGTACGACGACCCGTTCTGGTGGCATGGCGGCTTGTTCCGTTCGCGCTACGGCTACGGCGGCTATGGCCGAGGCCCGTTCTGGGGCCCGCCCGGCTACTTCGGCCCGCGCTACTACGACACGACCTACTACGACCGCGAGGTGGCGGTGCTGATCCGCGACCGGCAGTCCGGGCAGGTGGTGTATGAGGCGCGCGCGGCCAACGACGGTACGACGATGGGTGGCGATGCGATGATCGCCGCGATGTTCGACGCGGCGCTGAAGGACTTTCCGCAGACCGGGATCAACCCTCGGCGCGTGACGATCCAGCTTCCGCCGAGCTGATCCATCATCGCCCGGTGTCCGCCGCCAGCGCGCGAAAGTCGCCGGCCCAGCCCTTGAGCTTCTTCGCCGCGTACTGCCGCTGCTCCGCGGTCGTCGTGTTGTGCAGCTGCGCCCCGAACTCGCAGTTGTAGCGCGTCAGCTTCTCCTGGTAGCTGCGGAAGTTCTCGCGCGGCGAGTGCTGCACCCGCTCGGCGATCGCGCGCAGCGCGGCCTGCACCTGGGGCTGCGGCGGCCGCTCGGCCAGCAGCTTTCGCAGCGTCTGCAGCACGTCCTGCTGGCGCGCCTTGCGTTCGGCCAGCCACAGCTCCGGGTCGAACGGCGATGCCGCCATCGCCCGCCGCACCCGCTCGGTCTGCGCCTCGTCGAGGTCGCCGTACAGCATCTCGGCGCGCTCCATCGTGCGCTTCATCGTGGCCTTCAGCCGGTCCTGCGGGTCGGGCTGCAGGTAGTCGTCGGCATAGTCCTCGTTGACCTTCGCGTAGCGCTTCTCGATGTGCTTCAGCTGCTCCGGCCTCAGCGACAGCGCCGTCTCGGCCAGCGCCGGCAGCGCCTGGTCGAGGCCGGTGAACATGCGCGATTCGACCTCGTCGGTCCAGCGGCAGGCCTGGGCGGCCGTGATGGGTTGCTGCAGCTCGCCGGCCAGCTTGTCCACCCATTGCGCATAGTCCGGCAGCTGGGTGCGGCGGTTCCAGCGGAACCACGACGTGATCGCGTCGCGCACCCGCGGCGTCTGCTCGTCGTTGAAGTCGATGTACTTGTCCAGCCACCAGTAGCCGAGGTCCGGCGCCTGGTTGTAGGCCAGGCGCATCGCACCACACCCTGAAAGCAGGGTGGTCAGCGCCAGCGCGACGCCGATAATCACCGACCTGAAAAAAGGACGTTGCATGGCACTCGACATCGTGATCATGGCCGCGGGCAAGGGCACCCGCATGAAATCCAGCCTGCCCAAGGTCTTGCACAAGCTGGCCGGGCGAAGCCTATTGCAGCATGTTCTCGGTACCGCAGCATCGCTGGGGGCGACCCGCATCATCACGATCACCGGCCACGGCGCCGAACAGGTCGAGGCGGCGGTGCAGGCACCCGGATTGCTCTTCGTGCGGCAGATGCCGCAGCTGGGCACCGGCCACGCCGTGCAGCAGGCCGTGCCGCAGCTGCACGACGAAGGCACCACGCTGATCCTGAACGGCGACACGCCGCTGATCGAGGCGGCCACGGTGCGCGCGCTCGTCGATGCTTGCGGCGGCGAGCGCTTCGCGCTGCTGACGATCACGCTGGCCGATGCCACCGGCTACGGCCGCATCGTGCGCGACGGCGAGCAGGTGCGCGCGATCGTCGAGCACAAGGACGCGACGCCCGCGCAGCGCGAGATCCGCGAGGTCAACACCGGCGTGATGGCGGTGCCGACGAAGCGCCTGAAGGGCTGGCTGGYCAGGCTCGACAACAAGAACGCCCAGGGCGAGTACTACCTGACCGACATCATCGCGATGGCGGTCGCCGACGGCGTGCCGGTCGTCACCGCGCAGCCGAAGAGCGAGACCGAGGTGCTGGGCGTCAACAGCCCGATGCAGCTGGCCGACCTGGAGCGCCGCTACCAGCGCGCCCGTGCCGAGGCGCTGATGGAGGCCGGCGTGCGGCTGGCCGATCCGGCGCGCTTCGACGTGCGCGGCAGCCTCACCTGCGGCAGCGACGTCGAGATCGACGTCAACTGCATCTTCGACGGCGAGGTCGAGCTCGGCGACGGCGTGCGCATCGGCGCGAACTGCGTGGTCCGCAACGCGCGCCTCCTGGCCGGCGCGGTGATCCATCCATTCACGCACATCGACGGCGAGGCGCAGGGCGTCAGCGTCGGGCGCGGTGCGCTGGTCGGCCCGTTCGCGCGGCTGCGCCCCGGCGCGCAGCTGGGCGACGAGGTGCACATCGGCAACTTCGTCGAGGTGAAGAACTCGACGCTCGCAAAGGGCGCGAAGGCCAACCACCTGGCCTACCTGGGCGATGCGACGGTCGGCGAGCGCGTGAACTACGGCGCCGGCAGCATCACCGCGAACTACGACGGCGCGAACAAGCACCGCACCGTGATCGGCGACGACGTGCACGTCGGCAGCAACTGCGTGCTGATCGCGCCGGTCGTGATCGGTGCCGGCGCGACGATCGGCGGCGGCTCGACGATCTCGAAGGACGCACCGGCCGGCCAGCTGACGGTGTCGCGCGCGAAGCAGGTGTCGCTCGAGGGGTGGACGAGGCCGGTCAAGAAGCGCTGACGGGCCGCACGAGCCGTCCGCCAGGGAACCAATCGGCGCCCGGGGTCACACAGGTCGGTTGCAGTCAACCGCTCCGAAGGATCCCGTGAGCCCCCTGGAAAAGCAGATGAGCATCGCGGCGTTCATCGACGACCTGCTGACGCAGGTTCCCGAACTGTCAGCGTTGCACAGGCAGCACATCGAGGCCCACCAGGGCCTGGTGCCTGCGGTATTCATGGCCGATGTCACCCGGGTGGTGATGGGGCTGGTGAAGGAACCGGCCGGGGCGGAACCCGTCACCCGCTTGCTGCAGCTGATGGAGCGGGCGCTTGAATCGCGCGACACCGGCGTCAGGGACCTGGTCAAGGCATCGCTGGTCGAAGGCCTGTCCGTCCGCACCGCCGCGGCCGCCGAGCGCTGGCTCGCCAACGACGACATCATCACGCGGCCCTGAGTCGGTGAGTCTGCGCCCGGCGTTCACACCAGCGCCGGCCGCGCCAGCGCGATCGCCCACGCCTCGAACGCCGCCGCCGGCAGCGGCGAGCTGACCAGCTCGCCCTGCAGTTCGTCGCAGCCGAGCCGCGTCAGGAAATCCTGCTGCGCGATCGTCTCGACGCCCTCGGCGATCACCGTGATGTCCAGGCTGCGCGCCAGCTGCACGATGGCGCGCGCGATCGCCGCCGAGTCGTGCTCGTCCGGCAGGTCCTTCACGAACGAGCGGTCGATCTTCATCTTGTCGATCGGCAGCTCCTTCAGGTGGCCGAGCGACGAGTAGCCGGTGCCGAAGTCGTCGACCGAGATCCGGATGCCCATCGCCTTCAGCTCGCCGAGCCGCGCCTTCACCTCGCCGAGGT
>NZ_JBFUCB010000166.1:0-10468 GCF_056405435.1 Rhizobacter sp. P1_G5
CTGCACGACGGCGAGGCCATCGCCTACGTCGCGCTGGCCGAGCTGCTGCAGCCGGGGCGCGCCGCGCCGCGCACCGGCCAGGCCTCGGCGCTGGTCGTCGAAGGCGCCGGCACGCGCGCCGCGATCGGCGTCGACCGCATCCTCGGCACCGCCACGCTGGTGCTGYGGCCGCTGCCCGAACTCGCGCCCGCCACCGCGCTGGTGGCCGGCACCTCGATCGACGTCGAAGGCCGCCCGCAGATCGTGCTCGATGCCGACGCGCTGGTCGCGCAGGCGCAGGCCGCCGGCGTGGCCGCGCCGCCGCCGGCCGCGCCGCGCCTGCCGGTGCTGGTGGTCGACGATTCGCTGACGACGCGCATGCTGGAGCAGAGCATCCTCGAATCGGCCGGCTACGCCGTGCATGCCGCGGTGTCGGCCGAGGACGCGCTGGAGCAGGCGCGGCGCCAGCGCTATGCGCTGTTCCTGGTCGACGTCGAGATGCCGGGCATGGACGGCTTCAGCTTCATCGAGCACGCGGGCGCCGATCCGGCGCTGCGCGACGTGCCGGCGATCCTCGTCACCTCGCGCTGTTCCCCGGAAGACCGCCGGCGCGGCGAGCAGGTCGGCGCGCGCGGCTACATCGTGAAGAGCGAGTTCGTGCAGGCCGACTTCCTGCGCCAGGTCGAGCAATGGGTGCAGGTGCCATGACGCGCGTGCTGGTCGCCGAGGACTCCGTCACCGTGCGCAAGCGGCTGTGCGAGGTGCTGGCGGGCGACCCGGCGATCGAGGTGGTCGGCGAGGCGGCCAACGGCAAGGAGGCGGTCGCGCTGTGCCAGGCGCTGCGGCCGGACGTGATGACGATGGACATGATGATGCCGCTGATGAGCGGGCTGTCCGCCACCGAGTACATCATGGCGCACTGCCCGACGCCGATCCTGGTGGTGTCGTCGTCGACCAACCGCGGCGAGCTGTTCAAGACCTACGACGCGCTCGCGGCCGGCGCGGTCGACGTGCTCGACAAGGCGCCGGCCGACGCGGCCGAGGGCGCGTGGGAGCAGCAGCTGGTCACGCTGGTGAAACGGGTGGCGCGCATCCGCGTGATCACGCACCTGCGGGCGCGCCAGGCCGACCGGGTGCCGCGCGCCGCGGACCCCGGCCGGGCCGCCTGCCGCCTGGTCGTGCTCGGTGCCTCGACCGGCGGGCCGGGCGCGATCGTCGACGTGCTGCGCGGGCTGCCGGCCCCGCTGCCGGTGCCGATGCTGGTGCTGCTGCACATCAACGAGCCGTTCGGCACCGCCTTCGCGGAGTGGCTGGATGCGCAGACGCCGCACCGCGTGCGCTGCGCGCGCGACGGCGAACCGCTGGCCGGGCTGGCCGGGCAGATCGTGACCGCGCCGCCCGGCCGGCACCTGGTGGTCAGCGCAGGCGTGCTGCGCCTGACGCAGGAGCCGCCACGGCATTCATGCCGCCCGTCGGTGGACCGGCTGTTCGAATCGGTCGCCGCCGAGTGCGGCGCAGCGGCCGCCGCCGGCCTGCTGACCGGCATGGGCCGCGACGGCGCCGCCGGCCTGCTGCAGATCCGGCAGGCCGGCGGCGTGACGATCGCCCAGGACGAGGCGAGCAGCGTGGTCTACGGCATGCCGCGCGAGGCGGCGCTGCTCGGCGCCGCCGGGCAGGTGCTGCCGCTGGCCGAGATCGGCCCGGCGCTCGCGCGGGCGGTGCACACCCTCGGAGGACCGCTGCCATGAGCGACAGCGTGCTGATCGTCGATGACAGCCTCACGGTTCGCATGGACCTGCGCGAGGCCTTCGAGGACGCCGGCTTCGGCGTGCAGCTGTGTGCCACGGCGGCGGCCGCCCGCGCGGCCTTTGCGCGCGGTGCCGCCGACGTGGTGGTGCTGGACGTGCTGCTGCCCGATGGCGACGGCGTCCAGCTGCTGGGCGAACTGCGCGCCGCACCCGGCGCCGCGCAGGCGGTGGTGCTGATGCTGTCGAGCGAGGCCGAGGTGAAGGACCGCTTGCGCGGGCTGCGCACCGGGGCCGACGAGTACGTCGGCAAGCCCTACGACATCCACTTCGTGGTGGCGAAGGCGCGCGAGCTGCTGCGCGCACGCCGCGCGCAGGCGGTGCGGCAGGGCCCGACGGTGCTGGTGATCGACGACAGCCGGACCTTCCGCGAGGCCCTGCGGGAGGCGCTGGAGCCCGCCGGCTATCCGGTGCTGGTGGCGGCGAGCGGCGAGGAGGGCCTGCGCGTCGCCGCGGCCGAGCGGCCCGACGCGGTCATCGTCGACAGCGTGCTGCCGGGCATCGACGGGCCGACGGTGATCCGCCGGCTGCGGCTGGACATCGCGCTGCGCGCCGTGCCCTGCCTGTTGCTGACCGGATCGGAGGAGGGCACGGCCGAGGCGCGCGCGCTGGACGCGGGCGCCGATGCCTTCGTGCACAAGGACGAGGACGTCGAGGTGGTGCTCGCGCGGCTGGCCGCGATGCTGCGCAGCGCCGCCACCGGCCTGCCCGCGCGCAGCGGCAGCCTGCTCGCGCCGAAGCGCATCCTGGCGGTGGACGACAGCCCGACCTACCTCGCCGAAACGGCACAGCTGCTGCGCGGCGAGGGCTACGACGTGGTGGCGGCGCGCTCCGGCGAGGAGGCGCTGGACCTGCTGGCGGTGCAGAAGGTGGACTGCATCCTGCTGGACCTGCTGATGCCCGGGCTCGGCGGGCGGGCCGCCTGCCAGCGCATCAAGGCCGCGCCGGTGATGCGCGAGATCCCGCTCATCATGCTGACGTCGATGGAGGACCGGGCGACGATGCTCGACGCGCTCGAGGCCGGCGCGGACGACTTCATCCAGAAGTCCAGCGAGACCGAGGTGCTGAAGGCGCGCGTGCGGGCCCAGCTGCGGCGCAAGCAGTTCGAGGACGAGAACCGGCGCATCCGCCTGGAGCTGCTCGCGGTGGAGCACGAAGCCGCCGAGGCCCGCGCCGCGCGCGCGCTGGCCGACAGCCGCGCCGAACTGGTGGAGGTGCTGCAGCAGAAGCAGCATGCGCTGGAGGCGCTGAACACGCAGCTGGCCAGCGCCAACCAGGCCAAGACCGAGTTCCTGTCGACCATGTCGCACGAGCTGCGCACGCCGCTGAACGCCATCATCGGCTTCTCGGAGATCCTGCGCGAAGGCCTGGGCGGCGCGCTCGAGCCGCGCCAGCGCGAGTTCATGGTCTACATCCACGACAGCGGCAAGCACCTGCTGGCCCTGATCAACGACATCCTCGACCTGTCGAAGATCGAGGCCGGCAAGGCCGATCTCGATCTCGAAGCCATCGAGCTGGACGGCCTGCTGCACGGCGCGCTGGCGGTCGTGCAGGACCGGGCGGCGAGCCACCGGGTGCGGCTGACGGTGCAGGGTGCCGGCTGGCCCGAGCCGATCCGCGCCGACCGGCGGCGCCTGAAGCAGATCGTCTACAACCTGCTGTCGAACGCGGTCAAGTTCACGCCCGACGGCGGCGAGGTGGTGCTGCGGGCCAGCCGCGTCGACCGCCGGCAGGCCGGGCACGGGCTGCCGGGCTTCGCAACCGGTCGCCACCTGCCGCTGCCCGACAGCCCGTTCCAGTCCTTCCTGCAGATCAGCGTCACCGACAGCGGGATCGGCATGGCGCCCGACGCCCTGGACCAGCTGTTCACGCCCTTCACGCAGATCCGCAACGAGCTGACGCGCCGCGTCGAGGGCACCGGGCTGGGCCTCGCGACGGTGCTGCGGCTGGCCCAATTGCACGAGGGCACGGCGGCGGTGACGAGCGAGCCGGGGCGCGGCAGCTGCTTCAGCGTCTGGCTGCCCTGGCGCGGCAGCGCCGCCGCCGCGCCGGCTTCGGCCGACGCCGCTGCGCAGGCCGAAGCCGAGGCCGAGGCCGGCCTGCGGCCGCTGGCGCTGGTGGTCGAGGACGACCAGCAGGCGGCCGCGCTGATGCGCGTGCAGCTCGGGAGCATCGGCTTCCGGGTGCGCCACGCGCCGTCCGCGGAGGCCGCGCTCGCCCTCGCCGGCGACTGCCGGCCGGACCTGATCACGCTCGACATCCGGCTGCCCGGCATGGACGGCTGGGACCTGCTCGCGCGCATCAAGGAGCTGCCGACCTGGCACGACATCCCGGTGGTGGTGGTGTCGGTGGCCGACGAACACGAGATCGGGCTGTCGGTGGGCGCGTCGGCCGTGCTGCAGAAGCCGGTCGGCCGCGGCGACTTCGCGCACGAGCTGGCGCGCATGGGCTTCGCGCCGACGCCGTCGCGCGGGGTCAGCGTGCTGCTCGTCGACGACGACCCGGCCGCCGTCGAGCTGATGAGTGCCTACCTGAGCCAGCCGGGCTACCAGGTGCTGCGCGCCTTCGGCGGGCAGGAGGGGATCGAGCTCGCACGGCGCCACCGGCCCGACCTGGTGGTGCTGGACCTGCTGATGCCCGACATCGGCGGCCTCGAGGTGATCGAGGCCTTGAAGCGCGACTCGCACACCGCGAACATCCCGGTGGTGATGGTGACGGCGCGGCAGTTCAGCGACGAAGACCGGCAGCAGCTGGAGGGCCACGTGCTGAGCGTGGTGCGCAAGGGCGAACTGGGCGAGGAACGCTTCCTCGGCGAGGTGCGGCGGGCCTTCGGCCAGCCGGAACGGCTGGAACCGGCCGCCGATCCGTGAGGACGGCCGGCGGCGCGCGTCAGCCGCTGCCGCTGTCGCGCCGGTAGTCGGCCGGCGCGACCCCGCACCAGCGCTTGAACTRCCGGCTGAAGTGCGCGCCGCTCGCGTAGCCGAGCCGCTCGCCGACCTCGGCGATGCCGAGCTGCGCATCCATCAGCAGCAGCTTCGCGCGGCGCAGCTTCAGCGTCGAGCGGTACTGGCGTGCCGACATGCCGTACACCTGACGGAAGAGGGCATTGCCGTGGTCCGGCGTGTAGCCCAGGCGCCGGATCGCGGCCTCGAGCGAGGTCTCGGCGCCGCCGCTCTGCACCTCGCGCTCGATCAGCTCGGCCAGCCGGCCGGCGGTCTGCAGCGCGAGCTGCGGCACCGGCGCGGCGGCGATGTCCTCTTCTTCGAGCCCGCGCGTCAACGCGGCGAACAGCGCCATCAGCGAGGCGCCCAGCTCCAGCCGGTGCACCAGCGGCGACAGCGCCGCATGGTCGGCGGCCAGCGCCAGCATGCGCTGCAGCGCCGGCTGCAGCCGCTGCGTCAGCGCGCTGTCGGCCGCGAAGATGCGCGTGCCGGCACGGCACAGCAGGCGGCGCAGTTCCAGGTCGTCGAGGTCGAAGTGCACGCAGTACAGGCGCGCGGCGACCGGCGTGCTCGACGCATGCGCCTCGAACGGCGTGATCAGCAGCAGGTCGCCGGCCTGTTGCGCGAGCGTGCGGCCGGTCAGCCGCACCTGCTGCTGGCCCGCGAGCAGCAGGCACAGCTCGAAGTACGGATGGTCGTGGCGCGGGTACTGCCAGCGCGGGCCGACGCGGCGCGTGTGCGCGTCGGTCATCGTGACGGTGGTGCGCACGTCCGGCTGCTTGGCGTAGTCCGGCAGGGCGGTCTCGGGGCGGACGGGGTACATGAAGGAGTGGGTCGATCGTCGCGGCTCAGGGCAAGCCCGTCCCGCATCGGGACATGGCCCGGCACGGGCGGCGCTCGCAGAATCGCGACCTTACACCGAGGCTGCCGATGAATCGCTTTTTCAACACCCAGCATGCGCCGGTCGGCGCCCACGCCAGCCTGACGCTCGGCTTCCCCGGCGCCCGCGGCGGCATGGACCTGGAGCTGTGCGGCGCGCCCGGCCAGTCGGTGCTGGTCGCGCTCGAATCGGCGCAGCAGCCCGGCCTGTTCGAGACGCTGCCGTTCTGCGAGCCCCCGGACGATGCGGAACGCCAGCGCTTCGTCAGCGACCAGGGTGATTCGCACCTCGGCGTGTCGGGCCTCGGCGCGCGGCTGTTCGCGCTGGACGAGGTGCAGCGCGAGTTCTCGCTCGCCACCGACAGCTGGCAGGCCGGCGACCTGCGCTTCACGCTGTACACGCCGGTGCGCGACCTGCCCGATCCCGATACCGGCGAACCGCTGGCCGCGAAGCGCGCGTTCGTGCCCGCGGTGCGCGCCGAGATCGAGGTGGACAACCGGGCCGGCACGCGGGCCCGCCGGGTCGCGGTCGGGCTGTCGGGCATCGATCCGCTGCGCGGGATGCGCCATCTGTCGCTTGACCAGGGCGCTGGCATTGGCGACGGCCTGGAGCAGGGCTTCGCCACCGACGCGCCCGGCGCCTGGTCGGGCATCGGCTTCGACCCGCTCGCGGTGCTGGGCGACCGGCACGCGAGCAACCGCGCGACGATGCTCGGCCGCTGGGGAGTGGTCTGCGCCGAAGTGCCGGCCGGCGAGCGGCGCACGCTGCGCTTCGCGTTCTGCTTCCACCGCGCCGGCGTCGTCACCGGCGGCATCGCGACCCGCCAGCTCTACAACCGCTGGTTCGATTCGGTGGAGTCGGTGGCGCGCTTCGCGCTGTCGGATTTCGACGAGGCGGTGCAGGCCAGCCGCGCCGCCGACCAGCGGCTCGCGGCGAGTGCGCTGTCGCCGGCGCAGCGCTTCACGGTCGCGCACGCGACCCGCTCCTACCTCTACTCGACCCAGCTGCTCGAACGCGACGGCCGTGCGCTGTGGGTCGTCAACGAGGGCGAGTACAACATGCTGAACACGCTCGACCTGGTGTCCGACCACTCGCTGTACGAAGGCCTGCACCACCCGTGGACCATCCGCAACGTGCTCGACCAGTACGCCGCCGGCTACTCGTACGACGACGAGGACGGCGTCAGCTTCACGCACGACATGGGCGTCGACGGCATCTTCTCGCCGCCGGGCCGCTCGGCCTACGAGCGCGCCGGGCTGACCGGCTGTTTCTCGCAGATGACCACCGAAGAGCTGCTGAACTGGACGCTGTGCGCCGGCCTGTACGTGCACCAGGGCCGCGACCTCGCCTGGGCACGCCGCCACGCCGCGCTGCTGGAGCGCTGCCTGCAGAGCCTGGAGCGGCGCGACCACCCCGAGCCGGCCCGGCGCAACGGCGTGCCGCGTGCCGACAGCAGCCGCTGCGAGGGCGGGCGCGAGATCACGACCTACGACTGCCTCGACCCGTCGCTCGGCCAGGCCGCCGGCAACACCTACATCGCCGGCAAGGCCTGGGCGGCGCAGGTCATCCTGCAACAGTTGTTCACGCAGCTCGACCGGCCGGCGCTGGCCGAACGGGCCCATGCGCAGGCCCGGCGCGCCGCCGCGACGGTGGTGGCGGTCACCCGGCCCGACGGCCTGATCCCGGCGCTGCTGGAAGCGCCCGACGACGACGCGGTGATCCTGCCGGTGATCGAGGCGCTGGCCTACCCGTGGTTCGCCGGCTGCCGCGACGCGCTGGCAGCGGACGGCGAATACGCGCCGTACCTCGCCGCACTGAAACGCCACGTCGGCGAGCATGTGCTGCGCGAGGACACCTGCCTGTTCCCCGACGGCGGCTGGCGCATCACCTCGCGCAGCGACAACACCTTCCCGGCCAAGGCCTACGTCTGCCAGTTCGTCGCCCGCGAGATCCTGCAGATGGACCTGGGCGCCGCCGGCGCCCGCGCCGACGAGGCCCATGCCGCCTGGCAGCTGCATCCGGAGCTCAGCGTGCACTGCTGGAGCGAGCAGGTGAAGAACGGGCTGGTGTTCGCGGCCAAGTACTACCCGCGCGGCGTCAGCAGCCAGATCTGGCTGACCGAGGGTTGACCGGGTTCACGCCGGCCGCCTTGTTTGAAACCAAACGTAAGCTGTGCGACAGGACGAGTACCAAAGCAGACCGGTATATAACCAATTCAATACCTGTTGATCGCTCGCATTGACGACCGATGGCACCGGCTTGGCGGCTGGAGCCAGCATCGTTACGTTTCTGAAAGCGCTCGCATCTTGTTGCAAGACACACGTCGCTGCCTGTGAAGGCGGCTTCGAGAATTCCCTCAGTGCTTCGTTGTCAACAACACTGAAAGGGACAGATCATGAAGAGCGTGGGAATGACCGTGGTGGCCGTGGCCATCGGCGGTTTGTGGTCGCAGGTGCAGGCAGCGACCCTGCAGCCGGCGACGGCGGCCGTGGCCGCACAGGCCTCGTCGTTCGACGGGATGCTGCTGGCGCAGGCCACGACGGCCCCGGCCTGGCAGGAAGGCGTGACCTACACCGCCGGCACCATCGTCAGCTACAACGGGGTGCTGTACGTCGCCCTCGTGACCCACACCGCATGGGCGGGCACCAACTGGAACCCGGCCGCGACGCCGACGCTGTGGTCGCCGACCGGCTCTGCCCCGGCCCCGGCGCCCGCTCCGGCACCTGCTCCCGCGCCTGCGCCGGCCCCCGCGCCGAGCCCGGCGCCCGCCCCCGCGCCCGGGACCTGCGCGATGCCGTGGTCGGCCAGCACCGCCTACAACGGCGGCGCAGTCGTCAGCGTCAACGGCGTGAACTACAAGGCCAACTGGTGGACGCAGGGCMASAACCCGTCSWCCAACARCGGCCCGGTCGGCAGCGGCCAGCCGTGGACGGCCACCGGCAACTGCAGCACCGCCCCGGCGCCGGCACCGGCCCCCGCGCCGTCGCCTGCCCCGGCTCCTGCACCCGCACCGGCGCCGGCCCCGGCTCCCGCTCCCGCGGGCGACCTGCCGGCCGGCGCGCTCTCGGCCAACCAGAGCAAGCGCGTCTACGTCGGCTACTACCCGAGCTGGAGCGACAACTGGTTCGACGCCACCGGCAAGAGCCCGGCCGAGGTCTACAACGCCAGCAAGCTGGCGCGCGTGCCGGCGACCTACACGCACGTGATGGCCTCGTTCGCCGACCCCAACTTCTCGTGGGCCGGCATCGCGACGAACAGCTTCTCGGGCACCGGCATCAACTTCAACGCGACGCCGCGTGACATCAAGGCCGCGATCGACGTGCTGCACAAGCGCAACCAGAAGATCATCCTGGCCGTGGGTGGCGCGACCTACAACAACTGGGGTCCGATCGCGGCGGAAGGCGCGGCCGGCGGCGGCCCGATCATCAACGCCCTCGCGAAGATCCAGACCGAGATGGGCTTCGACGGCCTGGACGTCGACTACGAGGTCGACGGCGACGTGGACCGCTACGCCAACGCCATCAAGGCGCTTCGCAAGGCGGTCGACCTGGCAGGCGGCGGCCGCGTGCTGACGCTGGCCGGCTGGTCGAGCGGCGCCGATTGCACCTCGGGCACGACGGCCGACTCGCGCTGTGCCGGCAAGCTGTCGTACTGGGGCGGCAACGCCGGCCGCGAACGCGGCGTGGTGCTGAAGTATCCGGCGACGGCGGCGATGCTCGACCTCGTCAACGTGATGAGCTACGACGCCCGCTACGAGCACTTCGACGGCGTGGTCGCGTACAACCAGTACCGCAGCCTCTACCCGTCGTCGACCATCGTGTCGATCGGCTTCGAGCCGGCGCCGGAAGGCTGGGCGGGCGGCCAGCTGGTCATCAACGACGGCGACGCGCAGTGCGAAGGCTCGCGCAACCTGCAGGACCAGTACGGCGCCACGCTGAACCTGCCGTACTCGGTGCAGCGCTACACGACGGCGGTGCTGAACAGCACGGCGTCGAACCGCAACCCGCGTGACGGCGCGATGCTGTGGGCCATCATCAAGCCGGCCAGCGGCTCGTGCGGCAGCGCCGCATTGGCGGCCCCGGGCACGGTGGGCCAGAAGGTCGGCAACAGCTTCGGCCTGCCGGTCGACCCGCTGCTGCAGTCGGCCGACTGGAAGTAGACAGGGCCCCCCAGTCGCTGCGCTCCTGCCCCCAAGGGGCGCCGCCTGGCGGACCGGCAAAGCCGGATCCGCGGGCGTAGCTGGATCCTTCAGCGCCTTCTCCCTTCGCGGGGGAAGGCGTCTTTCATTTCAAATTCGCTATCCGCATGACCTGATCCGGTTTCATTCGTTGCGACGGCCGCGCCGCGTGCCCATCATCGATGCTCACTCTCACCCCGAGGTCATTCATGAGCATCACCGCCATCAACGTGCGCAACCAGTTCCGCGGCAAGGTCAAGGAAATCATCGAAGGCCCGGTCGTCTCCGAGATCGACGTCGAGACGCCGTCCGGCCTGATCGTCACGTCGGTCATCACGACGCGTTCGGTGAAGGAGCTGAAGCTGGCCGTCGGCAAGGACGTGATCGCGCTGGTCAAGTCCACCGAGGTGTCGATCGCGACGCTCTGACGCAGCGTCCGAAGGAGACGGCGCGATGGCATTCCACGGCAGTCCGGTGCGCGTGCTGGTGATTCCCGGCTTGCGCGGCAGCGGTCCGGCGCACTGGCAGAGCTGGCTGCAGGGTCACTTTCGCCGCGCGGTGCGCGTCGAGCAGGACGACTGGGACAGCGCCGACCTCGAGGCCTGGGCCATCCGCATCGGCGAGACGCTGGCCGCCGAGCCGGCCGGGCCGTGGGTCGCGGTGGCGCACAGCTTCGGCTGCCTGG
>NZ_JBFUCB010000167.1:0-10407 GCF_056405435.1 Rhizobacter sp. P1_G5
GCACCTCGCCGACGAGTTCCGGGTCGAGCGCCGAGGTCGGCTCGTCGAACAGCATCACCTGCGGCTCCATCGCGAGCGCCCGCGCGATCGCGACGCGCTGCTGCTCGCCGCCCGACAGCTGCGACGGATAGAGGCCCTTGCGGTGCAGCACGCCGACGCGCGCGAGCAGCGCCTCGGCGCGCTCCACGGCCTGCGCCTTCGGCACGCCCAGCACGTGGACCGGGGCCTCGATCACGTTCTCGAGCGCCGTCATGTGCGCCCACAGGTTGAAGTGCTGGAACACCATCGCGAGCTTGCTGCGCAGCCGTTGCAGCTGCTTCGCGTCGGCGGCCTGCAGGCGGCCGTCGCGGCCCGGCTTCAGCGCGATCGCCTCGCCCGACAGCGTGATGCGCCCCGCATCGGGCTGCTCCAGCAGGTTGATGCAGCGCAGCAGCGTRCTCTTGCCCGAGCCGGAGGAGCCGATGATGCTGATCACGTCGCCCTGGCTGGCGCTGAGCGAGACGCCCTTCAGCACCTCGACGGCGCCGAACTTCTTGTGCAGGCCCTCGACCTGGAGCTGCATCATCCGCGGGTCCGTCATCAATCGCTCGACAGCTTGCCGCTGCGGATCGGCGTGGTGCCCGCCACCTTGAACAAGGGCCTTCCCGCGATGGCATAGCGCACGCGGTCGCGCGCGAAGAACAGGCCCTCGGTGCGGGTGTGCAGCGGATGCACCTCGCCGCTGATCGGGTCGATCACGTCGGCGATCAGGTCGCCGGCCTGCACCACGTCGCCGGGCTCGCGGTGGTAGGCGACCACGCCGCTCACCGGCGCGGACACCACCTCGGTGCCCGACAGGGGCGTGGCGGGGAACAGCAGCGGCGGCAGCGTGGGTGCCGGGCCCTCGACCAGGCCGCGCAGTGTCAGGAAATCGAGCAGCGCCGCCGCATCGGCCGCAGCCTGCGGATGCGTCACGCTGGTCTCGCCGCGCAGCTCCACCGTGACCGACAGGCAGCCGAGCGGCACCGGGCGCTGCTCGCCGAAATGCGCCGCGAGCTGCCACCAGGTCTGCGAGCACGCCTCGTCGAACGGGTTGTCACCCGACTCCAGCGCCAGCAGCGAGGCCTGCGCGCCCAGGCAGCGTGCGAGCGGCTCGACCTCGGGCCACAGCGGTGTGCCGGTGTAGAGGTGGGCCACCGATTCGCTGTCGCAGTGCAGGTCGAGCACTACCTCGGCATCGCAGGCCAGCGCCATCAGCGTCTTGCGCTGGCTCATCAGCTCATGGGTCTCGGGCAGCACCTGCACCACCTCGCGCAGCGCCTCGCGCACCCTTTGCGCATTGGCGACAGGGTCGTCGCCCAGCAGCACCTCGATGCGCGAGYGCACCGGCTCGAACAGTGCCGGGTAGTGCCGGTTGAAGTTCTCGCCGCTGCCGAGCTCGAAGCGGCCGATCGGCATGCGCATCAGTTGCTGGTCGAGCCCGATCGGATTCGCCACCGGCACGACGATGACCTCGGCGCGCAGGCGGCCCTCGCTCTCGAGCTGCGCCAGCCGCAGCCGCAGGTGGTGCGCGACCAGCATGCCGGGCAGCTCGTCGGCATGCAGCGAGGCCTGCACGTAGACCTTGCGTCCGCTGTCCTGCGGGCCGTAGTGGAAGCTGACGATCTCGCGCCGGGTCAGCAGCGAGGCGCCCTTCAGCGGGTGGTGTCGGGTTTGCATCGGAGAGTGGGATGAACGTCAGGAGCGGGGTCGGAGGTGGCGTGCCCAGCGCGCCTCGGCACGGCGGAACAGCGCCACCAGTGCGAACGTGATCGCCAGGTAGAACAGCGCCGCGGTGATGAAGGCCGGGAACGGCAGGAAGAAGCGCGAGTTGACGTCGCGCGCGACGCCGGTCAGGTCGAGCAGCGTGACGATGCTCGCGAGCGAGGTGGCGTGCAGCATCAGCACCACCTCGTTGCCGTAGCCCGGCAGCGCCCGCCGCAGCGCCGACGGCAGCAGGATGCGCCGCACCATCAGCAGCCAGGGCATGCCGACACTGCGCGCCGCCTCGATCTCGCCCGCCGGCGTCGTGCGGATCGCCCCGGCGATGATCTCGGTGGTGTACGCGCAGGTGTTGATCGCGAACGCGGCCACCGCGCAGAACCAGGCGCTCGACAGCAGCGGCCACAGCAGGCTCGCGCGCACCGCCTCGAACTGCGCGAGGCCGTAGTACAGCAGGAACAGCTGCACCAGCAGCGGCGTGCCGCGGATCACGAAGGTGAAGCACCACACCGGCATCCACCAGCGGCGCCGGCTCGAGGCGCGCAGCACGCCGAGCGGGATCGCGCCCAGCAGGCCGAGCGCCAGCGACATCGCCAGCAGCCGCAGCGTCGTCCACGCGCCGGACAGGTACAGCGGCAGGTTGTCGACGATGGCGTCGAAGCTCAAGGCGCTGCCTTCACAACGAGACGGCCGGCACGCCCGGCGACCAGCGCTTTTCCAGTGCGCGCAGCGCGAGCACCGAGGCCGTCGTGATCAGCAGGTAGCCGCCGGCCGCGGCCAGGTAGAAGGTGAACGGCTCGCGCGTCGCGCCGGCGGCCTGCCCGGCCTTCTGCATCATGTCGGTCAGCCCGATCACCGAGACCAGCGCGGTCGACTTCACCAGCACCAGCCAGTTGTTCGCGAAGCCGGGCAACGCGAGCCGCAGCATCTGCGGCAGCACGATGCGCCGGAACACCAGCAGCGGCGTCATGCCGAAGGCCAGCCCCGCCTCGGCCTGCCCGTGCGGGATCGCGAGGATCGCACCGCGGAAGGTCTCGGTCAGGTAGGCGCCGAAGATGAAACCGAGCGTCGCGACGCCGGCCACGAACGGGTCGATGTCGACGTACTCGTCGATGCCCAGGTGCGGTGCGATCTCGTTCACCGCGAGCTGGCCGCCGTAGAAGACCAGCAGCATCAGCACCAGGTCGGGCACGCCGCGGATCAGCGTCGTGTAGACGGTCGCGCCGCGCCGCCAGAACGCCGAACCCGACAGCTTCGCCGCGGCACCCGCCAGGCCCAGCAGCACCGCGACGGCCAGCGACGCGACGGCCACGCCCAGCGTCAGCCGCAGGCCCTCCAGCAGGCTCGGCAGGTAGCCGTGCAGCATCACTGGCCGAAGATGTCGTAGTTGAAGTACTTCGCCGCGAGCTTCTGGTAGGTGCCGTTCGCGCGGATCGCCTTGATCGCGGCGTTCAGGCGGTCGCGCAGTTCGGTGTCGCCCTGGCGCAGCGCGATGCCGGCACCGGCGCCGAAATACTCCGGATCCCGGTAGTCCGGCCCGACGAAACCGAAGCCCTTGCCGGCCGGCGTCTTCAGGAAGCCGATGTCACCGGCGATGCCGTCGACCATCGTCGCGTCGATGCGGCCGGCCGCGAGATCGAGGTAGACCTCGTCCTGGCTCGCGTAGCGCACGATGGTCGCCTCGGTGAACTTGGCGGTGACGTAGCGGTCGTTGATGGTGGTGCGCTGCACGCCGATGCGCGTGCCCTTGAAGCGCGCCGGCGAGCCGTCGATCGGCGAGCCGGTCCTGGCGATCAGCTTGTTCGCGCTGTTGTAGTACTTGTCGGTGAACGCGACCACCTTCAGGCGCTCGGGCGTGATCGCCATCGACGCGACCACCAGGTCGAACTTGCGCGACTGCAGCGACGGGACCAGGCCGTCGAACTCCTGCTGCACCAGCGTGCAGCGGGACTTCATCTCGGTGCACAGCGCGTTCGCGATGTCGATGTCGAAGCCCTGCAGCTTGCCGTCGGGGCCGACGGTGCTGAACGGCGGGTAGGCGCCTTCGACGCCGACGCGCAGCTTCGACAGGTCGGCTGCCTGCGCGCCAAGCATGGCGAGCAGCAGCATCACGGGGAGGAATCGTTTCATCGGGGGCTCCGGCAGGGGGTTCGGGACCGCATTGCAAGTCCCGAACCATACCGCGCCCCGGCATCACTGCGGGTAGGGGGTGCGACCGATCAGCTTCATCCGTTCCTCGAAGCTCGGCGCCGTGGCCAGCAGCTCGTGGCCCGGCGCCGCGGCGGCCGCCACCTCACCGGCCTCGGGTGTGCGGCCGATCAGCGCCATGCGCTCCAGGTAGTCCTGCTGCCGCTCGGCGGCGTTCTCCGCCGAGGTCTCGGGCGGCAGCGGCACGGCCTGTTCGCCGGGCTCGGGGGTGCGGCCGATCAGGTGCATGCGTTCGACGTAGGCGGCATCCGGCGTGGTGCTGCCGGATGCCACGGCGGCAAAGGCAGCGCCCTGCGTGGCGAGCGCAGCGACGGCAAGGATCATCAGGGGCTTCATGAGACATCCTTTCGCAGGAAGTGGAGGTGTGCGGGTTGGGTCGCCTGCCTGCCACCGCCGTTCCCTGCCTCACCCCGGCTTTACCCGGTGAAACCCTGATGCCACACCGCGCGATGCGCATGACATCTGCCGTCGCAATCGATCTCATCAATACGACCTACAGGATCGCGCAAAACCCGGCGCTAGACTGCGCCGATGACCTCGCCCGACGACGACACCTCCCCTGCCCCAGCGTCCGACAAACCCCGCCCCGGCGACACCTACGTGCAGTCGTTCGCACGCGGCCTGAGCGTCATCCGGTCCTTCAGCGCGAAGGCGCCGCAGCAGACGCTGAGCGAGGTCGCGCAGCGCACCGGCCTGACCCGCGCCGGCGCGCGCCGCATCCTGCTGACGCTGGAAGGCCTGGGCTATGTGGAGAGCCAGGGCCGGCAGTTCCGGCTGACGCCGAAGATCCTCGACCTCGGCTTCGCCTACCTGTCGTCGCTGCCGCTGTGGAACCTGGCCGAGCCGGTGATGGAGGCGCTGGTCGAGCAGGTGAAGGAATCGAGCTCGGCGGCGGTGCTGGAGGGTGGCGACATCGTCTACGTGCTGCGCGTGCCGACGCACAAGATCATGAGCATCAACCTGGGCATCGGCAGCCGGCTGCCGGCCTACTGCACGTCGATGGGCCGCACGCTGCTGGCCGGGCTGGCGCCGGACGAGCTCGACCAGCGCATCGACGCGATGACGCTCACCGCCCGCACGCCGCACACCGAGACCGACCCGCAGCGCCTGAAGGGCCTGATCGCCCAGGTGCGGCGCCAGGGCTGGAGCCTCGTCAGCCAGGAGCTGGAGGAAGGGCTGGTGTCGATGTCGGCGCCGATCCGCGACCGCTCCGGCCGCGCGATCGCCGCGCTGAACATCAGCGGGCAGGTGAACCGCACGCCGCCGGGGCACATGCTGGAGGTGTTCCTGCCGAAGCTGCTGGAGGCGGCGGACACGATCTCGCGGTTGCTGCAAATGAAGACATAGGGGCTGGGGCATGGGTCGCGCAAAGGCGCGGGCGGGGGGTGTGGGGCTCGCCGCACCCGCCTTCCGCGCCAACAACCCGAACTACATCCGCACCCAGCGCAAAGCCAGCACGTCGTCCGGCCACTGCACCGCCTTCACCTTCTTCTGCATCGCCCAGCTCAGCGTGCGCCGGTACAGCGGCACGTACGGCAGGTCCTCGGCAATCAGCCGCAGCGCAACGCCGACCATCGCGCGCCGGCGCATCAGGTCGGGCTCGACGCGGATGCCGTCGATCAGCGTGTCCAGCGCCGGGTTGCTGTAGCGGCCGACGTTGAAGGTGCCCGCCCCGCCCTTGCCGTAGCTGTGGAACAACGCGTTCAGCGTCGCCCAGGCATCGGTGGTCGGCGTCCAGCCGAACTCGACGAAAGTGCCGGTGGCCTGGCTCAGCTTCGGGAAGAACTGGTTGGTCGCCGACGAGCGCAGCGTCGTGCGGATGCCCACCTGCGCCAGCATCGCGGTGGCCGCCTGGCAGACGTTCTCGCGCCAGGCGATGTTCACGCAGTCGAGCGTCACCGCAAAGCCATCCGGGTAGCCGGCCTGCGCGAGCAGCTTCTTCGCAGCCGCCGGGTCATAGGGCAGCCGCTTGTCGAGCTCGGCCAGCGAGCCGTCGACCATCGGCGACAGGAAGGCCCCGGTCGGCGTGCCCTGCCCGCGCAGCACCTTGCTGACGATCAGGTCGACGTTGACCGCCTGGTAGACCGCCTGGCGCACCCGCCGATCCTTGAACGGGTTGCGGCCCTTCACGTCGGCATCGAGCAGCTGCTCGCGCGACTGGTCGAACGCGAGGTACTGCTGGCCCAGGTCGGCGACCTGCAGCACCGTCAGGCCCGGGTCGGCCTTCAGGCGCGCCACGTCCTGGAACGGCGGGTCCAGCACCAGGTCGACCTCGCCGGAGCTCAGCGCCGCGAGCCGCGTCGCCTCCTGGCGGATCGGCAGGAACGTCACCTCGTCGAGGTTGCCGTTGCGCTTGTCGCCGCGGCCCCACCATTGCGCGTTCGCCTTCAGCACCACGCGCACGTCCGGCTCGTAGCGGTCGAGCCGGAACGGCCCGGTGCCATTGGCATTGCGCACCGCGAAGGTCTCCTGCTTGCCGYTGAAGTCCTGCGCCCGCTCGACGCCATGCTTGCTGGCCCAGGCCTTGCTCATGATGCCGATGAACGGCAGCTTCTCGGGAAACACCGCGTCGGGCGAACTCAACACGACATCCACCGTCAGCGCGTCGACCTTGCGAACCTCGGCCACGCTGCCGAGCTGGAAGGCGCGTTGCGACGGCGGCTGGCGTGCCCGGTCGATCGAGAAGATCACGTCGTCGGCACTCATCGGCGCGCCGTCGTGGAACACCACGCCGGGCCGCAGCCGGAAGCGCCAGGTCCTGTCGTTCAGCGCCTGCCATGACAGCGCGAGCGCCGGCTCGAGCCGGAACTGCTCGTCGCGCCCGACCAGCGACTCGTACACCTGCGTGATGACCCGCGAGTGGTACAGCAGCGCGAGCCCATGCGGGTCCATCGTCTGCGGGTCGAAGCCGCTGGCCACCCGCAGGCTGGCCGCCGACGCCGCGGCAGCGCAGACCATCCACAGACCGGCGATCGCCGCGCGCCACCGCCACATGTTCCGTCCCATGAGCCTTCCCCCGCAGTTGGATGCCTGGATGATCGCAAAGACTGGCCCGAATCTGGGTTACAACGGCAGAACATGCAACACCTGCTGAACCTGCTCGCCGCCATCTCTCTGCTCGTCTGGGGCACGCACATCGTGCGGGTCGGCATGCTGCGGGTGTTCGGCGAGAACCTGCGGGCCGTGATCTCGCGCAGCGTGCGCAACCGCCTGGGCGCGCTGCTGGCCGGCATCGGCGTCACCGCGCTGGTGCAGTCGAGCACCGCCACCAGCCTGATCGTCACCTCGTTCGTCGGCAAGGGCCTGATGGACACCGGCGCCGCGCTGGCCGTGATGCTGGGCGCCGACATCGGCACCGCGCTGATGTCGGTGCTGCTGTCGTTCGACCTGTCGTGGATCTCGCCGCTGCTGATCTTCGCCGGCGTGGTGATGTTCCTGTCGCAGGAAGACCGCAGCATCGGCCGGGTCGGCCGCGTCGTGATCGGGCTCGGGCTGATCACGCTCGCGCTGCAGCTGATCGTCGCCGCCACCGAGCCGCTGACGCGCTCGCCCGCGGTGCGCGCGATGCTGGTCAGCCTGCCCAACGACGTGATGCTCGAGATCACCATCGGCGCGCTGCTGGCCGTCGTCTCGTACTCCAGCCTCGCCACCGTGCTGCTGGTCGCGATGCTCGCCAACGCCGGGCTGCTGCCGACGCCGGTGGCGCTCGGGCTGGTGCTGGGCGCCAACCTCGGCACCGGCGCGCTGCCGCTGCTGGCCACCGCGCGCGGCTCGGTGCTGGCACGGCGCATGCCGTTCGGCAACTTCCTGTTCAAGCTGGCCGGCTGCCTCGCGATGGTGCCGCTGCTGCCGCAGGCCCACATCCTGCTGCAGGACTACGTGCCGACCGTGCTGCAGCAGGTGGTGGTCTTCCACCTCGCGTTCAACGTCGCGCGCTCGGTGCTCTTCATCCCGTTCACGCCGCTGGTCGGGCGCCTGCTCGACCGCTACCTGCCGCAGCCGCGCGCGCTCGGCACCGACCGGCCGCGCCACCTCGACCCGCTGGCGCTGAGCTCGCCGTCGGTGGCGATCGCCTGCGCAGCGCGCGAGGCGCTGCACCAGGCCGACGTGGTSGARACSATGCTGCGCGGCATCCTGCCGGTGATCCGCTACAACGACCTGGCGCTCGCCGAGCAGCTGCGCAAGATGGACGACGTGGTCGACGAGCTGTACTCGGCGATCAAGTTCTACCTGACCCAGATCTCGCGGGCGGCGCTGTCCGAGCGCGAGAGCCGGCGCTGGACCGACATCGTCTCGTTCACGATCAACATGGAGCAGATCGGCGACATCATCGAGCGCGTGCTGCAGGACATCGAGGACAAGAAGGTGCGCAAGAACCGCAGCTTCTCCGACGCCGGCATGGCCGAGATCGTGCACCTGCACGAGCGGCTGATGGCCAACCTGCGGCTGGGCATGAGCGTCTTCCTCGACGGCCACGTGCGCGACGCGAAGCGGCTGCTCGAAGAGAAGGCGCGCTTCCGCGACCTGGAGCACGAGTACGCCGCCAGCCACATCGCGCGGCTGCAGGAGAACACGGCGCAGAGCATCGAGACCAGCTCGCTGCACATCGACCTGATCAGCGACCTGAAGCGCATCAACTCGCACATCTGCTCGATCGCCTACCCGATCCTCGAATCAGCCGGCGCGCTGTCGCAGACGCGCATCCGGCATTCGCAGCTGTCGGCGCTATCCTCTGACGAATCCTAGAAGCCGCGCCTAGAAGTATTGGTGCCGGCGCAGCCAGTGCGCGTGCACCAGGGCCGCCTCCAGCGTGAAGACGCCGGCCTTCACGCTCTCCAGCAGCTGCTCGGCCGGCACGCAGTCGAAACCCTCGACCTCGCCGTCCTGGTTGTCGGGATCCAGGTCCGGCAGCAGTTCGCCCTCGAACATCTCGATGCGCTCGACCATGTAGCCGTGCACGTCGACCGGGCGGCGCACCAGCTGGTGGCCGAGCGCGCGCACGTTGCGCATCGTCGCCACCTCCAGCCCGGCTTCCTCCCAGGTCTCGCGGTGCAGGGCGGAGGCAACGGTCTCGCTCGCCGACAGCATCCCGCCCGACAGCGTGTCCCACTGGCCGGGGTCGGTCGCCTTGTCGAAAGCGCGCTGCTGCACCCAGACGCGGCCGTCGCCGGTGTGGCCCACCAGGTGCACCGCGACGGTGGCAATGCCCAGCGGGCGCACCGCGGCGCGCTCGATCAGCGCCTGCCGCTCGCCGTGTTCGTTCGCCACCACCAGCAGCTCGTTGCGCCAGGCACCGCCCAGCTGATGCTCGTGCAGCCAGTGGGCGATCACTGCCAGCGCCGCGTCGGGCGGGCCTTCGACCTGCCAGCCGCCGGCGCGCGGGCGCATCGGCAGGTCGGCTTCGGCCATGTGGCGGGCAAGCAGCGGCTCGATCGAGCCGATCACCGCATCGGTGGCCTGCAGCCACAGCCGCTCGCGCAGCAGCAGCGGGGGCTGGTCGGCCAGGGTGTTCAGGTGGTGCAGCCAGTCGGGAATGTCATCCATCGTGGCCGCGATGGTATCGGCTCCCGGCGCCTCAGGCCGAGAACAGCCGCCAGCGCGCGGTGATCGCCTTCAGGCCCTGCAGGATGCCGCTGGCCAAGGGCGTGTCGAGCCCGGGCAGGCGCATCGTGCGGTGCAGTGCGACGTGGCGTGCGTCGTTCAGGCAGCGATGGTGCTCCTTCATCGCCGCCGTCACCGCCAGGCTCAGCGCCGCCGGCCGGATCGGCTTGCTGGCAAAGCGGAAGATGCGGGCCTGGTTGATCAGGCGCACCACCTCGTCCGCATCGGTGTGGTGCGTCAGCATCACGGTGATCAGTGCCGGGAAGTGGGTCTTCAGCGTATGCAGCAGCTGGCCGGTGTCGGTGCCGCCGACGCGCGATTCGCACACCATCACGCCGATGTCGTGGCGCGCCAGCAATTGCAGTGCGCAGGCCACGCTATCGGCGCAGTGCACCGCGAACTGGGTGCCCAGCGCCTCGCGGATCAGCGCGCAATCGGCTTCGTTGTCGTCGAGCAGCAGCACGCCCGCAGTGGGTCGCGACGCGGCGCGCGCCGCCGAGCCCGGCGGGGTGACGATCGGGGCCGGCCGCGATTGCATCTGGCCGACCTCGGCCGCCTCGGCGAGGGTCACGCGGAACGCGTCCTGGTCCCAGGGCTTGGCGACGTAGCGGAAGATCTGGCCCTCGTTGACCGAGCCGAGGATGGCCGACTGGTCGGCATAGCCGGTCAACAGCACGCGCACCGTGCCCGGCCACGCCTGGCCCACCTTGGCGAGCAGCTGCACGCCCGTCATGCCGGGCATGCGCTGGTCGCTGACGATCACGTCGATGCGCTCACGATGCAGGATCTCCAGCGCCTGCGCACCGCTCGATGCCGTGAAGACCTCGTAGGTGCTGCGTAACATCACCCGCAGCAGGT
>NZ_JBFUCB010000168.1:0-10380 GCF_056405435.1 Rhizobacter sp. P1_G5
CCTTCGGCCCGTTCGAGTTCGACCTGGCGCTGCGCCGGCTCTCGAAGGACGGCGAGCAGATCGCGCTGACGACCGGCGAGTTCTCGATGCTGAAGGCGCTGGTGCGCCACCCGCGCCAACCGCTGTCGCGCGACAAGCTGGCCCAGCTGGCCCGCGGCCGCGAGTTCGAGCCGTTCGATCGCAGCCTGGACGTGCAGATCTCGCGCCTGCGCAAGATGATCGAGCCGGATCCGGCCCAACCTCGCTACATCCAGACGGTCTGGGGTGTCGGCTACGTGTTCGTCCCGGACGGCACCGCCTGACAACGGATGGCTCGCAATGCCGTCGCGCTGAGCCTCTTCTGGCGCACCTTCTTCCTGCTGGCAGTCCTGCTGACCGGCGGGATCTTCGCGTGGGTGCAGACCTTCCGCGCGCTCGAATTCGAGCCGCGCGCGGTGCAGGCCGCGCAGCAGATCGCGAGCCTGGTGAACCTGTCGCGCGCCGCGCTGCGCTATGCCGACGGCATCAACCGCGTGACGCTGGTCAAGACCATGTCCGACCAGGAAGCCGTGCGCGTGCTGCCGCGCGAGCCCGGCGACAAGTGGGAGGCCTTCGAGGTCGACCGCTTCTCGCGCGCCATCGGCCAGGAGCTGCGCACCCGCCTCGGCCCCGACACCATCGTCGCGACCGCGGTCAACGGCAACGGCGGCCTGTGGGTCGGCTTCTCGATCGAGAAGGATCCTTATTGGCTGCAGGCCGACCCGACGCGCGTGCGTCCGCTGGCCGGCAGCACCTGGCTGCTGTGGGTCAGCATCGCGCTGCTCGCCACGGTGGTCGGCTCGGCCGCGATCGCGCGGCTGATCAACCAGCCGCTGCGCGACCTGTCGTTCGCCGCCAGCCGCATCCGCGACGGTGAATACGAGTCGCAGCTCGACGAGAACACGCTGACCAGCGAGATCCGCCAGGTCAACATGGGCTTCAACCGCATGGCCCGCGAACTCGCGAAGGTCGAGGAGGACCGCGCGGTGATGCTCGCCGGCATCTCGCACGACCTGCGCACCCCGCTCGCGCGCATGCGGCTCGAGGCCGAGATGAGCGTGCACGACGAAGAGGCCAAGCGCAACATGGCGCTCGACATCGACCAGCTCGACGCCATCATCGACAAGTTCATGGACTACGCCCGCCCCGGCGAGACCAAGCTGGTGCCGGTGCACGTGAGCAGCCTGGTCGAGCGCGAGATGCAGGGCTTCCGCGACCCGAGCCAGATCCGCATCAGCTCGCGCGTGGCGATCGACACCAAGGTGATGGCCGACGAGATCGAGCTCGGCCGCGTGTTCCAGAACCTGTTCGAGAACGCGCGCCGCTACGGCCGCTCCACCGACTCCGGCGTCGCGCGCGTGCAGGTCAGCTACGCGCGCACCGGCCCGTGGGTGATCCTGAGCGTGCGCGACCACGGCCCCGGCGTCTCGCCCGACAAGCTGAAGCAGCTCACCACCCCGTTCTTCCGCGGCGACGCCGCACGCACCGCCGCGACCGGCGCCGGCCTCGGCCTCGCGATCGTCGAGAAGGCAGTGCAGCGCATGGGCGGCAACTTCGAGCTGTCCAACGCGTCCGATGGCGGGCTGGTCGCGCACGTCAGGCTGAAGCGCGCGCCATGACGACGGGGGCTCCGATCGCCCGCGCCGGGGCTCGCGGGTGGCGCGTGCTGTTGGGCATCGCCATCGTCGTGCTGTTCGGCGCGCTGGTCGCGCGCGACTACCAGGGCGCCTGGTACGAAGAGGAAGACAGCCACCGCGTCGTCGTCAAGCTCGCGATCTACTGGTTCTCGTGGCTGCTGTGGCCGGCGCTGGCGCTGCTGGCGCGCGAGACCTGGCGCACCGCGCGCCGCCGCAAGCCGGCCGCCACGTTCGCCGGCCTCGCGGCCCTCGCGCTGTGCGGCTGCTTCACCTGGGCACGTTTCATCGAGCCGAACTGGCTGCAGGTGCGCGAGACCCCACTCGGCACGAGCTGCGGCGTGCGCGTCGCGCTGATCTCGGACCTGCACGTCGGCCTCTACGTGCGCGAGGCCGAACTGCAGCGCCTCGTCGACCGGCTGAACACGCTGCAGGTCGATGCGGTGCTGGTGGCGGGCGACTGGACCTTCGAGCCGAGCCACGACCTGCGCACCACCTTCGCGCCGCTGGCCGGCGTGCGGCATCGCGTGCTGTCGGTGCTGGGCAACCACGACGAACAGCGCCCCGGCCCGCCGCTGCGCGACGAGCTGCAGCAGGCGCTGGCAGCCGCGCGCGTCGAGGCCATCGATGGCAAGCGCGTGCCGCTCGGCCGCTGCGAGCTGCAGGGCCTGGGCGACCGCACTGCGGGCTCGGCGCAGCGCAACCTCGACGCCTCGCGCACGCAACCCTGGACGGTGGACCGCGCGCACCGCGTGATGCTGACCCACAACCCCGACACGGTGTTCGACCTGCAGCCCGACGAGGCGGCGCTGCTGCTGGCCGGCCACACGCACGGCGGGCAGATCGACATTCCCGTCTTCACGAAGCACCTGCTGGCCCACGCCACCGACGGAGGTTTTCAACAAGGCCTCTACGAGCTGAAGAACGCCCGCGTCTACGTGACCCCGGGTGTCGGCATCGACAAGCTGCCGCTGCGCTTTCGCGTGCCGCCGACCATCGACGTGCTGAGCTTCTAGGCACATCCGTCAGATCGATCGCGCAAGACCTCGCACCCCGCGAGGGTGTGCAAAGAAGCGACACCGCTTGACATGGTCGTGGCGTAGAACCGCGGCACAAGTCACGTATCAGGGGGTCGTCATGATGCAGATACTCGCGCGGCTCTGCGCCACGCTGTGCGCCGCCGTGGGCCTTGTCGCCGCACCCGCGGCCCATGCAGCCAACTACGCGTTGTTCGACCTGGGGACGCTGGGGCCGCCGCCAGGGCCGGGACAGTGGAATCGCATGGAGGCCACCGGCTTGAGCAACAGCGGCCAGGCGGTKGGCTTTCAAACCCACCTCACCCAGGCGACGGACGGGTCGTGGAGCGAAACAGGCCGGACCGCCTGGATCAGCGGCGCCAACGGCATCGGCCTGAGCGCCCTCCCGACGCTCGGCGGTTCGTCGTGGACCCAGGCCAACGGCATCAACGACGCGGGCTGGGTGGTCGGCACGTCGTTGACGGCCGCCGGCACCGAGCGAGCCTTCGTGATCGGCCCGAACGGCACATCGGCACGCGAGCTCGGCACGCTGGGCGGCAGCTCCAGCAGCGCAACCGCCATCAACGCCAGCGGCCAGGTGGTGGGCACCAGCACGACCGCCGCGGGGGTTCAACGCGGCTTCATCAGCGATGCACAGGCCGGCAACCTGCATGAACTCGGCAGCCTGTACCCCGGCGGCACCAGCACCCCGACCGCCGTCAACGCATCCGGGCAGGTCACCGGCATGAGCAACCGCGCCCCGCTGGACGCCACGGACCGTGCCTTCATCACCGGACCGAACGGTGCTGCCATGCGCGAGATCCCCGGCCCCTACCCGGGCGACTTCAGCCGGGGCCTGGGCATCAACGACCGCGGGCAGGTCGTGGGGCTGGCAGCGCCCGGCCTCCGCTTCCCCACCGGGTTCATCGCCGAGGCCGACGGCAGCAGCCGCACGCTGGAGGTGCCACTGCCTCCCGCAGGCGGCGAATTCCCGGTGTCCGTGGACGTGTGGCCTGGCGGAATCAACGCCGCGGGCCAGGTGGTCGGCCGCTATCACCAAGGCACCTACGCGGAGGGCTTGTTCGTCACCGGGCCCGACGGCAACGGCGCAACGCTGGTCGACTACGGCCCGTTCTCCCCCGGTCCCCCCGGGTCGGCGCTGTATTGGAACTACGACGCCGCGCTGCTGATCAACGATGCCGGGCAGATCCTTGCCACGTCGGGGGACGGCCACGTCTACCTGATCTCGCCGGTGCCCGAGCCCGCCGTCGTCGCGATGATGCTGGTGGGCCTGGGCCTGCTGGCCTTTCGGCACCGGCGGCAGCTGGTCCGCGGGCTGGCGGCGCTGGGCGCGTCCGGCGCCTTGCTGGCCGCCGCGCCGCTCGCGCAGGCCGTCGAGTACAAGCTCACCGACCTCGGCGGCTTCGGCGGCGACTGGATCGGCATGGTCGCCACCGGCCTGAACGACAGCGGCCAGGTGGTCGGCTATGCGTATGCGCGCGGCAACAACGGCTGGTCGTCCGACGACAGCTACATGGCCTTCGTGACCGGTGCCGACGGCATCGGCCTGACCAGCATCCCGACGCTGGGCGGCAGTTGGAACCAGGCGACCGGCATCAACAACCAGGGCTGGGTCGTCGGCACCTCGTCGATCAGCGGCAACAACGGCGACGCACCGGACGACGTCCGCGCCTTCGTGATGCAGGGCGCCGGTGCTACGCCGCGCAGCCTCGGGTCGAGCGCGAACAGCTTCGCCAGCCGCATCAACGCCAGCGGCCAGGTGACGGGCACCTTCGTCAACGCCGACGGCCTGCAGCGCGGCTTCGTCACGACGCCTGGCGCCGGCGCGATCCGGCCGATCGGCACGCTGGGTGGCGCGACCTCGACCGCGAGCGGCATCAATGCCGCCGGCACCGTGGCGGTCAGCGCCGAGAACCGCGTGCGCGGCGACGCGACCGAGCCGGTGCGCTGGCGCGGCGCCCTCGCCGATGCGAGCAACCAGGCGCTGACCGAGGTGCGGGTTCCCGGCTACGACTACGACAGCATCGACACGATCACGACCGTGTCGGACATCAACGACCGCGGGCAGGTGCTGAGCGGCGCCGCGAGGTTCTACGGCCCCGACGGCGGTGTCTACCTCACCGAAGCCAACGGTGCCGTGAAGCGGATCGGGCTGGAGCAACTGGTCACGTTCCAGGGGCAGGGTCGAGAGGAGTTCTATGCGGGGGGGCGCGCGATCAACAACCTCGGCCAGATCGCGGGCAGCTACACCTTCTCGCCCTACCTGTTCTCCCACGCCTTCATCACCGGCCCGGACGGCAGCAACCCGGTCGACGTCAACAGCCTGTCGTTCGTCAACGCCGATCCGTCGTTCAACGACCTCTTCCTGTATGCGAGCGACATCAACGACCGCGGGCAGTTCGTCGTCACCACGCTCGGCAGCCGCGCGTTCCTGGTGACGCCGGTGCCGGAGCCGGCGGTGGTGCTGATGATGGCGTGCGGGCTGGGCTGGCTGTTCTGGCGACGCCGGGAGGCTTCGCTCAGGGCTTGATCAGCAGGCACACGGCGCGCGCCTCGATCGCTTCGAGGCGGCCGACCGGGCCCATCTTCTCGGCCGTCTTGGCCTTCACGCTGACGCGGTCGACATCGAGGCCGAGCGCGCCGGCCACGCGCTGGCGCATCGTCAGGATGTGCGGCGCCATCTTCGGCTGCTGCGCGACGATGGTGCTGTCGACGTTGGCGATCTCCCAGCCCTCGGCCCGCACGCGGCGCGCCGCCTCGGCCAGCAGCGCGAGCGAATCGGCGCCGTGGAACTGCGGGTCGGTGTCGGGGAAATGCTTGCCGATGTCGCCGAGCGCGGCGGCGCCGAACAACGCATCGGTCAGCGCATGGCACAGCGCATCGGCGTCGGAATGGCCGAGCAGCCCGTGCGTGTGCGGGATCTCGACGCCGCCCAGCACCAGCTTGCGGTCGGCCACCAGCTGGTGCGTGTCCCAGCCCTCGCCGATGCGCATCGCCGGCAGCTTGTTGCGGTTCGGGTTCATCAGCGCGTCCTCAGCAGTCGTTCGGCCAACGCGAAGTCGTCCGGGTAGGTGATCTTCAGGTTCTCCAGCGCGCCGCGCACCAGCAGCGGCGAGCGGCCCTGCGCCTCGATCGCGCTCGCCTCGTCGGTGACCTGGGCGCCGGCATGCAGCAACGCCTCGCGCAGCCGGGCGATGCGGAACATCTGCGGCGTCTGCGCCTGCCACTTGTGGCGGCGCTCCAGCGTCGCTTCGCTGCGGCCCTGCACCTCGTGCTTCAGCGTGTCGGCCAGCGGCAACGCCAGCAGCCCGCCGACCGCATCGTGCAGGCACACGTCGATCAGGCGGTCGATCCACTCGGGGCGCACCAGGCAGCGCGCGGCGTCATGCACCAGCACCCAGTCGTCGGCGTGCGCGCCGCGCGCCAGCAGCTCGGCCAGCCCGTTGGCCACCGTCTGCGCGCGGGTGTCGCCGCCGACGCGCGCGGCCCAGCCGGTGAAGCCCGGCGCGTGCAGCTCGAACGCACTGTCGGCGGGGCTCAGCACGACCAGCACGTTCGCGAGCCGCGCCACCTGCGCGAGTGCGGCGAGCGTGTGCGAGACCACGCTCGCACCGGCCAGTGCCGCGTACTGCTTCGGCCCGTTCGCCGCCGCACGCTCGCCGACACCGGCGCACGGCACGAGGGCGAACAAGCGGGAGGGGGAAGAAGTCGACATGGGGCGCGAAAAGGTGGCGAATTCTATAATCGGCACTGCCCTATCGCCCCGCCGCCACGTCGCGCGGGGCGATTTGATTTTGTCGCGCGATTGTGTCCATGCACCTTCCCAGCCTGTCTCCCGGAAAACGCTTCACGCTGCCGCGCCCGATCGGCTCGGCCGATGCCCTGCTGCTGGCGCGCTTCGCGCAGGCACGCACCGCGCAGAAGCAATTGACTGCGATCGTCAGCGCCGAGCCGGCCGACACGCAGCGCCTCGAAGGCGAGCTCGCGTTCTTCGCGCCCGAGCTGCGCATCGCGGTGTTCCCCGACTGGGAGACCCTCGCCTACGACACCTTCTCGCCGCACCAGGACCTGATCTCCGAGCGGCTGGCCACGCTGTGGCGCATCCAGCGCGGCGAGGTCGACGTGGTGCTGCTGCCCGCCTCGACCGCGCTGGTGCGGCTCGCTCCGCCGAGTTTCCTGGCCGCCTACACCTTCAACTTCAGGCAGAAGGAAAAGCTCAACGAGGCGGCGCTGAAGGCGCAGCTCACGCTGGCCGGCTACACGCATGTGAGCCAGGTGGTGTCGCCGGGCGAGTACGCAGTGCGCGGCGGGCTGATCGACCTGTTCCCGATGGGCTCGCTGGTGCCGTACCGCGTCGACCTGTTCGGCGACGAGGTCGACAGCATCCGCACCTTCGACCCCGACAGCCAGCGCAGCCTGTTCCCGGTGCCCGAGGTGCGGCTGCTGCCGGGCCGCGAGTTCCCGATGGACGAGGACTCGCGCACCGCGTTCCGCGCCCGCTGGCGCGAGAAGATGGACGGCGACCCGACCAAGGTGCGCCTGTACAAGGACATCGGCAGCGGCATCGCGACCGCCGGCATCGAGTACTACCTGCCGCTGTTCTTCGACAGCGTCGCGACGATCTTCGACTACCTCGGCGAGCAGGCGGCGATCGCGCTGCACGGCGAGGTCGACGACGCGCTGAAGCGCTTCTGGGTCGACACCCGCGAGCGCCACCGCTTCCTGCAGCACGACAAGGAGCGGCCGATCCTTCCGCCGGAAGACATCTTCCTGCGCACCGAGGATTTCTTCGCGATCGCCAATGCGCACGCGGTGCTGTCGGTGCGCGGCAAGGAAGAGACCGACTGGGCGCGCCCGCTGCCCGACCTCAGCGTCGACCGCGGCGCGCCCGAACCGCTGAAGAAGCTGCAGCTGCACGTGGGCACCACGGCGCACCGCGTGCTGATCGTCGCCGAGAGCGAGGGCCGGCGCGAGAGCCTGCTGGAGCTGCTGCGCGACAACCGCATCGAGCCGCCGTCGGTCGCGAGCCTCGCCGAGTTCGAGCAGGGCGACGAGCGCTTCGCGATCGCGGTCGCCCCGCTGGCCGAGGGCTTCTTCTGGCACGACGCCGAGCTCGGCCGCGCGATCCAGTTCATCACCGAGACCGAGCTGTTCGCGACCTCGCCCACCGGGCGGCGCAAGCGCAAGCAGGAGCAGGTCAGCGACGTCAACGCGCTGATCAAGGACCTGTCGGAGCTGAAGGTCGGCGATCCGGTGGTGCACGTGAACCACGGCATCGGGCGCTACATCGGGCTGGACAGCATCGACCTGGGCGAAGGTGCCAGCGAGTACCTGATCCTCGAATACGCGGACAAGGCGACGCTGAAGATCCCGGTCGCGCAACTGCACCTGATCAGCCGCTACACCGGCGTCAGCGCCGAAGAGGCGCCGCTGCACCACCTCGGCTCCGGCCAGTGGGACAAGGCCAAGCGCCGTGCGGCCGAGCAGGTGCGCGACACCGCGGCCGAGCTGCTGAACCTGTACGCCCGCCGCGCGGCGCGCGAGGGTTTCGCGTTCCGCTTCTCGCCGCACGACTACGAGGCCTTCGCCGCGAGCTTCGGCTTCGAGGAGACGCCCGACCAGAAGGCGGCGATCCACGCGGTGATCCAGGACATGGTGAGCCCGAAGCCGATGGACCGGCTGGTGTGCGGCGACGTCGGCTTCGGCAAGACCGAGGTGGCGCTGCGCGCGGCCTTCGTCGCCGTCACCGGCGGCAAGCAGGTGGCGATCCTCGCGCCGACCACGCTGCTGGCCGAGCAGCATTTCCAGAACATCTCCGACCGCTTCGGCAAGTGGCCGGTGAAGGTGGCCGAGCTGTCGCGCTTCCGCTCGCCGAAGGAAGTGAAGGCGGCGCTCGAAGGCATCGAGGACGGCACGGTCGACATCGTGATCGGCACCCACAAGCTGATCAGCCAGAGCGTCAAGTTCAAGCGCCTCGGGCTGCTGGTGATCGACGAGGAGCACCGCTTCGGCGTGCGCCACAAGGAGGCGATCAAGGCGATGCGCGCCGAGGTCGACGTGCTGACGCTGACTGCGACGCCGATCCCGCGGACCCTGGGCATGGCATTGGAAGGCCTGCGCGACCTGAGCGTGATCGCGACCGCGCCGCAGCGGCGCCTGGCGATCAAGACCTTCGTGCGCAACGAGAGCACCGGCACCATCCGCGAGGCGATCCTGCGCGAGCTGAAGCGCGGCGGGCAGGTGTACTTCCTGCACAACGAGGTCGAGACGATCGAGAACCGGCGCGAGAAGCTGCAGGAGCTGCTGCCCGAGGCGCGCATCGCGGTCGCGCACGGCCAGATGGCCGAGCGGCAACTGGAGCACGTGATGCGCGATTTCGTCGCGCAGCGCCACAACGTGCTGCTGTGCTCCACCATCATCGAGACCGGCATCGACGTGCCGAGCGCGAACACCATCGTGATCAGCCGCGCCGACAAGTTCGGCCTGGCGCAGCTGCACCAGTTGCGCGGGCGCGTCGGCCGTTCGCACCACCAGGCGTACGCCTACCTGCTGGTGCCCGAGGTCGAGGGGCTGACCAAGCAGGCCGCGATGCGGCTGGAGGCGATCCAGAACATGGAGGAGCTCGGCTCGGGCTTCTACCTCGCGATGCACGACCTGGAGATCCGCGGTGCCGGCGAGGTGCTGGGCGACAACCAGAGCGGCAACATGATGGAGGTCGGCTTCCAGCTCTACAACGAGATGCTGGGCGAAGCGGTGCGTTCGCTGAAGGCCGGGCGCGAGCCCGACCTGCTGTCGCCGCTGTCGGCCACCACCGAGATCAACCTGCACGCGCCGGCCCTGCTGCCCGATGCCTACTGCGGCGACGTGCACACGCGCCTGAGCCTGTACAAGCGCCTGGCCACCGCCGAGAAGCCGGAGCAGATCGACACGATGCTCGAGGAGATCACCGATCGCTTCGGCAAGCTGCCGCCGCAGGGCCAGACGCTGTTCGACGTGCACCGGCTGCGCGTGCTGGCCAAGCCCTACGGCGTGATGAAGATCGATGCGGCGCCGGGGCTGATGGTGATCAGCTTCCGCCCCAACCCGCCGGTGGATGCGATGCGCATCATCGAGCTGGTGCAGAAGAACCGCCACATCAAGCTGGCCGGCAACGACAAGCTGCGCATCGAGCGCCAGACCCCGGAGCCGAAGGACCGCGCGCAACTGATCCGCGACGTGCTGCGCTCCCTCGGCCAACCCAAAGAGACTGCCTGATCCCATGACTCGTGAATTCGCCCCCGGCCTCGTCATCCAGCGCTTCACGCCGCCGCTGCGGCTGGCGGACTTCAAGCTGATCGCGTTCGACATGGACTCGACGCTGATCAACATCGAATGCGTCGACGAGATCGCCGATGCGGCCGGCCGCAAGGCCGAGGTGGCGGCGATCACCGAGGCCGCGATGCGCGGCGAGATCACCGACTACAAGGACAGCCTGCGCCGGCGCGTCGCGCTGCTGAAGGGCGTGCCGGTCAGCGCGATGCAGCAGGTGCTCGACCAGCGGCTGCAGCTGAACCCCGGCGCCGCCGAGCTGGTGCGCGCCTGCCAGGCCGCGGGCATGAAGACGCTGCTGGTGTCGGGCGGCTTCACGTTCTTCACCGACCACGTGCGCGACCGCCTGAAGATCGACTTCACGCGCTCGAACGTGCTGGAGG
>NZ_JBFUCB010000169.1:0-10322 GCF_056405435.1 Rhizobacter sp. P1_G5
GTTCTCGATCCGCACGGCCACGGCCACGACACCCACGCCGGGCATGATGATCATGCCCACCACCCGCACGGCTGGCGCCGCTGGGTCTACGCGACCAACCACAAGGACATCGGCACGCTGTACCTGCTGTTCTCGTTCACGATGCTGATCGTGGGCGGGATGCTGGCGCTGCTGATCCGTGCCGAGCTGTTCCAGCCGGGCCTGCAGATCGTCAACCCGCAGCTGTTCAACCAGCTGACGACGATGCACGGGCTGATCATGGTGTTCGGCGCGATCATGCCGGCCTTCGTCGGCTTCGCGAACTGGATGGTGCCGCTGCAGATCGGCGCGCCCGACATGGCGTTCGCGCGCATGAACAACCTGAGCTTCTGGCTGCTGATCCCGGCCGCGCTGATGCTGGTGGGTTCGTTCTTCATGCCCGGCGGCGCGCCGGCGGCCGGCTGGACGCTGTATGCGCCGCTGACGCTGCAGATGGGGCCGTCGATGGATGCCGGCATCTTCGCGATGCACATCATGGGCGCGAGCTCGATCATGGGCTCGATCAACATCATCGTCACCATCCTCAACATGCGCGCGCCCGGCATGACGCTGATGAAGATGCCGATGTTCTGCTGGACCTGGCTGATCACCGCCTACCTGCTGATCGCGGTGATGCCGGTGCTGGCCGGCGCGATCACGATGACGCTGACCGACCGCCACTTCGGCACCAGCTTCTTCAACCCCGCCGGCGGCGGCGACCCGGTGATGTACCAGCACATCTTCTGGTTCTTCGGCCACCCCGAGGTGTACATCATGATCCTGCCGGCGTTCGGCATCGTGAGCCACATCGTGCCGGCCTTCGCCCGCAAGCGCCTGTTYGGCTACRCCTCSATGGTGTACGCCACCGSSTCSATCGCSATCCTGTCGTTCATCGTSTGGGCGCACCACATGTTCACSACCGGCATGCCGGTYACSGGCCAGCTGTTCTTCATGTACKCSACSATGCTGATCGCSGTGCCCACSGGCGTGAAGRTSTTCAACTGGATCGCSACGATGTGGCGCGGATCGATGACCTTCGAGACGCCGATGCTGTTCGCGGTCGGCTTCATCTTCGTGTTCACGATGGGTGGCTTCACCGGCCTGATCCTCGCGATGGCGCCGGTCGACATCCAGCTGCAGGACACCTACTACGTGGTGGCGCATTTCCACTACGTGCTGGTGGCCGGCTCGCTGTATGCGATGTTCGCCGGCTTCTACTACTGGGCGCCGAAGTGGACCGGCGTGATGTACAGCGAGACGCGCGGCAAGATCCATTTCTGGGGCTCGCTGATCTCGTTCAACCTGACGTTCTTCCCGATGCACTTCCTGGGCCTGGCCGGCATGCCGCGACGCTATGCCGACTACCCGATGCAGTTCGCCGACTTCAACATGGTCGCGTCGATCGGCGCGTTCTGGTTCGGGCTGATGCAGGTCTACTTCTTCCTCTTCATCGTCGTGCCCTGCATGCGTGGCAAGGGCGAGCCGGCGCCGCAGAAGCCGTGGGAAGCCGCCGAAGGGCTGGAATGGGAAGTGCCGTCGCCCGCGCCGTTCCACACCTTCGAGCACCCGCCGAAGCTGAACGCGGCCGCCACCAAGGTGATCGGCTGACATGACGCCCGAGCAGAAGAAGAACAACCGCCGGCTGGGATGGATCCTGGCCTCGGTGGCCATCGTCTTCTTCATCGGCTTCATGGCCAAGGCCGCTCTCTTCGGGCTGTGATGCGGACTCTGATGCCATGAACGACAAAGGCCTGAAGACCGACAACCTGCGCATGGCGGGCAAGCTGGTCGTGGTGGCCGTCGTGATGGCCGGTTTCGGCCTGGCGATGGTGCCGATGTACCGCTCGATCTGCGAAGCGCTCGGCGTCAACGTGCTGTCGCTGTCGGAGCGCGCGGTGCCGGGCAATTCGGATGCGCCGAGCAGGAACACGCAGGTCGACGCGAGCCGCACGATCACGGTGGAGTTCGATGCCAACGCGCGCGGGCCGTGGGAGTTCAAGTCGATGCAGCGTTCGATCGATGTGCACCCGGGCGAGCTCGCGACGGTGATGTACGAGTTCCGCAACGTGCAGGACCGCACGATGACCGCGCAGGCGATCCCGAGTTACGCGCCGAAGCAGGCCTCGCCGCATTTCAACAAGCTCGAGTGCTTCTGCTTCAGCGAGCACACGCTGAAGCCGGGCGAGAGCAAGCAGTGGCCGGTGGTGTTCGTGATCGACCCGAAGCTGCCGAAGGACGTGAAGACGATCACGCTGTCGTACACCTTCTTCGAGGTGGCGGGCGGCAAGGTGGCGGCGGTGTCGAAGGAGCCTCGTTCATGAGCGATGGCCTGAAGGATGCGGTCAAGCGCCGCGGCTCGTTCCTGATGACGATGAAGGCGGTTGCCTGGTCGTTCTTCGGCGTGCGCAAGTCGGGCGACTACGAGAAGGATGTGGAGCAGCTGAACCCGGTGCACCTGATCATCGCGGGCGTCCTCGGCGCCGCGCTGTTCGTGATCGTGCTCGTGGTGCTGGTGCAGTGGGTGTTGGCCAGCGGTGTCGCCACCGCGAGCTGAAGAGCAAGAGACAGACAGATCGGACTAGCAGGAGAACACATGTCGTCAGCGACGCATTCGGGCCAGGCCCCTCACTATTTCGTTCCGGCGCCTTCGCGGCACCCGGTGATGGCCGCCTTCGGCCTGCTGCTGGTGATCTTCGGTGCCGGCCAGTGGGTCAACGGCCACGGCTGGGCGGCGTACGTGCTGCTGTTCGGGCTGCTGTGGTGGGCCTTCGTGCTGAAGCAGTGGTTCGGCGACGCGATCGGCGAGAGCGAGGGCGGGCTCTACAGCGACCGCATCGATGTCTCGTACCGCTGGAGCATGAGCTGGTTCATCTTCTCCGAGGTGATGTTCTTCGGCGCCTTCTTCGGCGCGCTGTTCTGGGCGCGGCTGCATGCGGTGCCCAACCTCGCGAGTTTCGACAACGCGATCCTGTGGCCCGATTTCAAGGCGATCTGGCCGAGTTCGGGCGTGGGCTTCACCGCGGCGCCGGCCGGCACGGTCGAGCCGTTCCGCACGATGGGCCCGTGGCCGATCCCGACCATCAACACCGCGCTGCTGCTGACTTCGGGCGTCACGCTGACGATCGCGCACCATGCGCTGATCGCCGGCCAGCGCGCGAAGACGATCACCTTCATGTGGATCACGGTGCTGCTGGGCATCCTGTTCCTGACGCTGCAGGGCTACGAGTACCACCATGCGTACAGCGAGCTGAACCTGAAGCTGTCGTCGGGCATCTACGGCTCGACCTTCTTCATGCTGACCGGCTTCCACGGCTTCCACGTGTTCGTCGGCATGCTGATGCTGCTGTTCATCACGCTGCGCCTGCAGCGCGGGCACTTCACGCCGCAGCGCCACTTCGGTTTCGAAGGCGCCGCGTGGTACTGGCACTTCGTCGATGTGGTGTGGCTCGGCCTCTACATCGTCGTGTATTGGCTCTAGACAGGGCCCCCCAGTCGCTTCGCTCCTGCCCCCGAGGGGCGCCTCCCCTCGGCCCGGCGGAGCCGGATCCTGGGGAGTTGCTGGATGGAAAGAGCGCCTTGCGGCGCTCTTTTTCATTCGCGGTGATCAGCTCGTGCGGATGCCCGTCGGTTGGATCCAGCCCATCCAGTAGCTGAACAGGATGATCGCGAACAGCAGGACCGAGAGACCCACGCGTACGGCGAGCGCACGCATCATGTTCCCCGTCTTCGGCTTGCCATCGCGGCCGTCGCGCATCATGAAGACACCGGCGAATGCCAGCGCGCCGATGATGAGGACGAAGGCGACGCCGATCAGGTATTTCATGGGCACCGATTATTCCACCCGCACTCTCGCCGCGATCGTGCTGATCGCCACCGTGCTGGGCATGGGCATCACCGCCCGGCTCGGCATGTGGCAGCTGAGCCGGGCCGCGCAGAAGCAGGCGCTGCAGACGGCCCTCGACGAGCGCGGCCACCTGGCGCCGCTCGACGATGCGACGCTCGCGCGCACCGCGCCCGAGGCCGAGGCCCAGCACTACCGGCCGGTGCGCCTGCAGGGCGAGTGGCGGACGGCGGCCACCGTCTTCCTCGACAACCGGCAGATGAACGGCCGGCCGGGCTTCTTCGTCGTGACGCCGCTCGTGCTGCCGGGCGGCGATGCGGTGCTGGTGCAGCGCGGCTGGGCACCGCGCGACATGGTCGACCGCACCCGCGTGCCGAGCGTGCCGACGCCCGCCGGCCGCGTCGAGGTGCGCGGGCTGATCGCCCCGCCTCCCGCACGGCTGTTCGACTTCGCGGGCGGTGCCCCCGGTACCATCCGGCAGAATCTCGACCTCGCGGCGTTCGCGAAGGAGGTCGGCGTGACGCTGCGGCCGCTGTCGGTGCAGCAGCTCGACGAACCGGCCGATGGCCTGTCGCGCCACTGGCCCGCTCCCGCGGTCGACATCCACAAGCACTATGGGTACGCGTTCCAGTGGTTCGCGATGTGCGCACTGATGGCAGGTCTGTATGTCTGGTTCCAACTCCTCCGTCCCCGGCTCCGGCGCYGTGCCTGACAGCCCGCTCAACTTCAGCGTGCATTCGCTGCCGTCACCCGCGCTGGCCGACGAGCAGCGCCGCACCGCGGCAGGCCGCCTGCGCATGCTGCTGGTGCTGGCGGTGTGCGCCGCGCCGGTGATCGCGTCGTACTTCACCTACTTCGTGATCCGGCCCGAGGGCCGCACCAACTACAGCGAGCTGATCACACCGGGGCGGCCGATGCCGGACGACCTCGGGCTGCGCACGCTGGGCGGCGAGCCGGTGGCGGCCGCAGCCTTGCGCGATCAGTGGCTGATCGTCGTGGTCGGCGACGCGGCCTGCGACAAGACCTGCGAGGACCATCTCTACCTGCAGCGGCAGATCCGCGAGTCGCTCGGCCGCGAGAAGGAGCGCGTCGACAAGGTCTGGCTCGTCACCGGCACGGGCGCGCCGCGGCCGGAGGTGATGCAGGCGATCTCGGTCGGCACGCCGGCCTCGGTGCTGTGGGTCTCGCGCGAGCGGCTCGCGGCCTGGCTCGCGCCGGCCGAGGGGCAGGCGCTGTCGCAGCACATCTACCTCGTCGATCCGATGGGGCAGTGGATGATGCGGGTGCCGCCGAAGCCCGATGCGGCGCGGCTGAAGCGCGACATTGAAAAATTGTTGCGCGCGTCGGCCTCGTGGGACCAGCCCGGACGCCCGGCGCGTTGAGATGAGCGCGGTGGCGTCCTATGACCTGAGCCCGCTGGCCACGATGGCGCTGGTGGCGGTGCTGCTCGCGACCGGCCCGCTGGTKTGGATCGTGCTGCGGCACCGCCGCGCGCACCCGGCGACGCGGCTGCGCGCCCTCACGGTGATGACGCTGTTCCTCACCTTCGACCTGGTGCTGTTCGGCGCCTTCACGCGGCTCAGCGATTCCGGCCTCGGCTGCCCCGACTGGCCCGGCTGCTACGGCAACGCCAGCCCGCTGGGCGCGCAAGGCCACATCGAGGCGGCGCAGACGGCGATGCCCGGCGGCCCGGTCACGCACGGCAAGGCCTGGGTCGAGATGGTGCACCGCTACCTTGCGGGCGGGGTCGGCGTGCTGATCATCGCGATCACGATCGCGGCGTGGCGGCAGCGGCGGCGCGACGCACGCGCGTTGTCACCGTGGTGGGCGACGGCGACGCTCGGCTGGGTCTGTGTGCAAGGCGCGTTCGGCGCGCTGACCGTCACGATGAAGCTGTTCCCCGCCATCGTCACGCTGCACCTGCTCGGCGGGCTCGGGCTGCTGATGCTGCTCGCGGTGCAGGCCCAGGTCCAGGCCCAGGCCAATGACCCCCACCGGCCGTCGCTCGCGATGCCGGCTTCGCTGCGCCGCGCGGTGTGGGCGGTGCTCGCGATCGCCCTCGCCCAGGTGACGCTGGGCGGCTGGGTCAGCACGAACTACGCGGTGCTCGCCTGCACCGATTTCCCGACCTGCCAGGGCGAGTGGTGGCCGGCGATGGATTTCGAGCACGGCTTCGCGGTCTGGCGCGAGCTGGGTGCCGGCAAGGACGGCGGCTTCCTGCCGTTCGCCGCGCTGACGGCGATCCACGTGGTGCACCGCATCGGCGCGTTCGTGACCTTGTCGGCGCTGCTGCTGCTGGCCTGGCGACTGCATGCGAGCGGCGAGCCGGCGCTGCGCCGCTGGGCGCTGCGCTTCGCGGCGGTCGCGGCCTGGCAACTGGCCAGCGGGCTCGGCAACGTGGTGCTCGGCTGGCCGCTGGTGGCGGCCCTGGCCCACACCGGCGGCGCCGCGGCGCTGCTCACGCTGCTGGCGGCGCTGCTGGCGCGTGCGCATGTGGACGTTTTGTCCGTCGGGCGGCGTTCTCCCGCGGCTGCGGCCTGGGGGCACGCCTCGTAAAATCAGCGGTTCGCTGCCCATGTCCAACACCTTGACCACCCCTGCCGCCACGGACACCCGCGTCGCCCATCCGCCGCGCTGGCGGCAGTTCTACGCGCTGACCAAGCCGCGCGTGGTGCAGCTGATCGTGTTCTGCGCCGTCATCGGCATGCTGCTCGCGGTGCCGGGCCTGCCGGACTGGAAGCCCGCACTGGCAGGCACGGCAGGCATCTGGCTGGTGGCGGCCGCCGCGGCGGCGTTCAACTGCCTGGTCGAGCAGCACATCGACGCGAAGATGGCCCGCACCGCCTGGCGGCCGACCGCCAAGGGCGAGCTGACCAACACGCAGACGCTGCTGTTCTCGGGCGTGCTGTGCGCCATCGGCAGTGCCGTCCTGTACCTGTTCGTGAACCCGCTGACGATGTGGCTGACCTTCGCCACCTTCATCGGCTACGCGGTGATCTACACCGTGGTGCTGAAGCCGCTGACACCGCAGAACATCGTGATCGGCGGTGCGTCGGGCGCGATGCCGCCGGTGCTCGGCTGGGCGGCGATGCGCGGCGAGGTCGGCCCCGAGGCGCTGATGCTGTGCCTGATCATCTTCCTGTGGACGCCGCCGCATTTCTGGGCGCTGGCGCTGTACCGCGTCGAGGACTACCGCAAGGCCGGCCTGCCGATGCTGCCGGTCACGCACGGCAACGAGTTCACGCGGTTGCAGGTGCTGCTGTACACCTTCGTGCTGTTCGCCGCGACGTTGCTGCCGTTCGTGTTCGGCATGAGCGGCTGGCTCTACCTGGCCGCGGCCGTGGTGCTGGGTGCGATGTTCACCGGCTACGCATGGAAGCTGTGGCGCTCGTATTCCGATGCGCTTGCGCGCCGCACCTTCCTGTTCTCGATCTGGCACCTGTCGCTGCTGTTCGCAGCGCTGCTGGTGGACCACTACCTGAGCCCCCTGCTGTGACGATGCAACGCCGATTCCTTGCCACCGCGTTCCTGTTCGCTGGTGTCGGCCTGCTGGCCGGCTGCGACAAGCTGCCGCAGCTCGCGTCGTCGACGCCGGCCTTCAAGGCGGTCGACATCACCGGTGCCGACTACGGCAGCGGCCTGTCGCTGCCCGACCAGAACGGCAAGACGCGCACGCTGGCCGATTTCAAGGGCAAGCTGACGGTCGTGTTCTTCGGCTACACGCAGTGCCCCGACGTCTGCCCGACCACGATGGCCGAGCTCGCCCAGGTCAAGAAGGCGCTTGGTGCCGACGGCGACAAGGTGCAGGGCGTGTTCATCACGATCGACCCGGAGCGCGACACGCCGGAGATCCTGAAGGCGTACATGGGCAGCTTCGACCCGAGCTTCGTTGCGCTGCGCGGCACGCCCGAGCAGACCGCGGCGGTCGCGAAGTCGTTCAAGGTGTTCTACGCCAAGGTGCCCGGCAAGACCGAGGGCAGCTACACGATGGACCACACCGCCGGCTCGTACGTGTTCGACACGAGCGGCAAGCTGCGGTTGTTCACGCGCTACGGCAGCGGCAGCGAGGCGTTGAAGTCGGACCTGCAGGCCTTGCTGAAGAGCACCTGAAACGCCTCCCGCACAAAAGGAAAGGGCCCCGAGGGGCCCTTCGTGCTTTCCGTCCGGCGCTCACGCCGCTTCGGTCAGCGCCTTGCGCATCTTCTTCATCGCGGCGACCTCGATCTGCCGGATGCGCTCGGCGCTGACGCCATACTCGCCGGCCAGGTCGTGCAGCGTCATGCCGCCCGAGCTGTCGTCGTTCACCTTCAGCCAGCGCTCCTCGACGATGCGGCGGCTGCGTGCGTCGAGCGCGTCGAGCGCCTGCGCGATGCCGTCGCCGGCCAGCCAGTCGCGGCGCTGCGCCTCGATCACGCGGGTCGGCTCGCTGCTGTCGTCGGCCAGGTAGGCGATCGGCGCGTAGCTTTCCTCGCTGTCGTCGCCTTGCGGTTCGAGGGCGATGTCGCCGCCGGACAGGCGGGTCTCCATCTCGAGCACTTCCTCGCGCTTGACGTTCAGTTGCTGCGCGACGCGGTCGATCTCGGCCTGCGTCAGCGTGGCACGGTGCGTCGAGCCGTCGGCGGCGTCTTCCTTCATGCTCTGCTTCATCGAGCGCAGGTTGAAGAACAGCTTGCGCTGGGCCTTGGTCGTCGCGACCTTCACCATGCGCCAGTTCTTCAGGATGTACTCGTGGATCTCCGCCTTGATCCAGTGCATCGCGTAGCTGACCAGGCGCACGCCCTGGTCCGGGTCGAAGCGCTTGACGGCCTTCATCAGGCCGACGTTGCCTTCCTGGATCAGGTCGCCGTGCGGCAGGCCGTAGCCGAGGTACTGGCGCGAAATCGACGCCACCAGGCGCAGGTGCGACAGCACCAGCTTCCCGGCGGCTTCGACATCGCCGTGCTCGCGCAGCCGGCGCGCGAACGACACTTCTTCTTCGTGCGTCAGCAGCGGGATGCGATTGATCGCCGACATGTACGCATCGAGGTTGCCCAGCGAGGGCACCATCGCGAACGGGTCGCGCAGTGTCAGGGCGGTATCGGGGGACAGGGTCTTCGTGAGGCTCATGGAAGCATCAGACATGCTGAAATTCCTTTCGTTCCCTTGATATTAGCACTCGACTTCGGAGAGTGCTGATGGCGCCGGACGGTCCATCCGTCAGAGGGGCAATGTGAGCAAATACTTGCAACAAAACGTCGGCAAATCTTGTGCCTATCCCCACTGACTGCAAGGCTTTGCGACTATCCTGCCGAATTCCAACCACTGGTGCCATCCGGTACCTCCGAGGAGAACGTCACGATGAAGACCCGTCGTCTGCTGAAGAGTTTCGTGGTATCCGCCGCAACGGTGTGTTGCTGGACGGTACATGCCGCGTCGATCGCACCGGCCGCCGCCGAGAACGGCATGGTCGTCACCGCGCAGCATTACGCGACGCAGGTGGGCGTGGACGTGCTGARGAAGGGCGGCAACGCGGTGGATGCGGCGGTCGCGGTCGGCTATGCGCTGGCGGTGGTCTACCCGGCGGCCGGCAACCTGGGCGGCGGCGGCTTCATGACGATCCAGCTGGCCGACGGCCGCAAGACCTTCCTCGACTTCCGCGAGAAGGCGCCGCTCGCCGCGACGCCGAACATGTACCTCGACGCGAGCGGCAACGTGATCAAGGGCCTGAGCACCACCGGCCACCTGGCGGTCGGCGTGCCTGGCACGGTGTCCGGCCTGGAGCTGGCGCGGGCGAAGTACGGCACGATGAAGCGGGCGCAGCTGATCGCACCGGCGATCGGCTTCGCCGAGAAGGGCTTCGTGCTGGACCAGGGCGATGTCGACATGCTGCTGACCTCCACCGAAGACTTCCGCAAGGACCCGGCCTCCGGGGCGATCTTCCTGAACAAGGGCCAGCCGTTCCAGCCCGGCCAGCGCCTGGTGCAGAAGGACCTCGCGAAGACGCTGCGGCTGATTTCGCAGAAGGGCGAGGCCGGCTTCTACAAGGGCTCGGTGGGTGCCGCCATCGTCGCCTCCAGCCAGGCCGGCAAGGGCATCCTCACGCAGGCCGACCTTGACCAGTACAAGACCCGCGAACTCGCGCCGGTCGAGTGCGACTACCGCGGCTATCGCATCGTCTCGGCTCCGCCGCCGAGCTCGGGCGGGGTCGTGATCTGCGAGATCCTGAACGTGCTCGAAGGCTACCCGCTGAAGGACCTGGGCTACCGCTCGGCGCAGTCGGTGCACTACCAGATCGAGGCGATGCGCCATGCCTACGTCGACCGCAACAGCTACCTGGGTGACCCGGACTTCGTCAAGAACCCGCTCGACCGGCTGCTCGACAAGGGCTATGCCGAGAAGATCCGCGGCGTGATCGATCCGGCCAAGGCCGGCGTGTCGAAGGACATCAAGCCCGGCGTCGAGCCGCACGAGGGCAGCAACACGA
>NZ_JBFUCB010000170.1:0-10292 GCF_056405435.1 Rhizobacter sp. P1_G5
AGGCATCGGTATGGGTCATGACGACGCGACAGTTCTCAACGACATTCCGCAGATGGGATCCGGAATGAGCGCAGCCGTCGCCGCGGCCTTGCAGCATGCCGGAATCGAGATGCACGACATCGCTTTCCGTCTCAGTGACGCGGCGGGTGAGGCCCACGGCTTCGAAGATCTTGCACTGGTGCAGTCCCGCCTGATGCAGCGGACAAGAGCATCGCAAGATTTGTGGCATCCCGCCAGCAGCGTCGGAGATTGCGGGGCAGCCTCAGCGCTGATGCAACTCGCCTGGATCGAGCAGGCACACATGAGGGGCTACGCACCTGGGGAGTTTTCCCTTGCGCATGCATCATCGCCAACCGGAGCACGCGCAGCAGCAGTTCTCAGCGGACCAGCCCATGGAGAACACCGTGTCTCATGAGGTCTACGCCAACGGCAACGAGATTGCAGGCAAGGCCGGCAACGGCAAGGTCATCGCATCCTTTCCCGACGTTTGCCTGTCGCCGCCGGGGCCACCCGCCGGTCCGATACCAATCCCCTACCCCGATACCTCGTTCTCGACCGACCTCAAGGACGGCTCGATCTCGGTGCTGCTGGCCGGCAAGCCTGCAGCTTTGTCCCAGCAGTCCTTCTATCAACCAGCGACTCTCGGAAACGAGGCCGCCACCAGGGCTTGGGGCATGTCCGTGATCACGCATCAGATCAGCGGCAAGACCTGTTTCCAGGCGTGGTCGATGGATGTTCTGATCGAAGGAAAGCATGTCTGCCGTCACGGCGACATCACGACCAGCAATCACGCAAGCGCTCCAGGAGCAACACCACCCAACCCCAATCTCGAAGCGGTCGGCTGGGGAGAGCTCGAGGATGAAACCAGCATCTGTGCGTGTTGCAGTGGCGCAAGACACTCAGCCGGCGCTGCGATGACGATGGATGACTGGTACACCAGGAATTCCGACGGCACGGCTGCAGCGCACGCACCGCTGTATGTGTCCCTGATGTCGGATGTGGCAAACCGGAAGACCATGACACCCGCCTGCACCTGCAACAGCAAGCTGATTCCGATGGYGCCATGCAACGTGTTCAGGCGCCCTGTCACCGAGGAAGAAGGTGATCGCAACGAGTCGGCCTGGAAGGCCATCCGCCGCCAGTATCAAAGGCACAGTGGCATTGCCGACGAGACAACGGTGATTGCACGGCTCACCAGCCTGCTGACGCGGCCACCCACTCAGAAGGAGGTGCAGGAGGAACGCCAAGTGAACCATCTCGTGCCGAAGGTCGCCGCAGGAGGCTGTCCGGTCGGGCGAGGAAACCTGGAGCCCAACGGGATACTGTGCGGTGTATGCCGGAAACTCGATGAGAGATTCGGCATGCTGCAAAGGGTGGCATCCACGGCGTAGACATCGAGGAACGGAAAGGGAAGTCACTTGTACAAAGACTGGCGTTCTTACGGCGCACTACCCGCCATCGACTGGGAAGGGCGTGGCTATTTCGCGTACGAGGGGCATGGCGATCGATCCGGCCGTTCGGGTGCAGAAGCGTTCACGACGGATGCCACGTATGAGACTTGGCTCAGGGCTTTGTACAGTGCACAGGGCGGTGACTTTTCGAGAGTTCCAACGCTCGTAGACCTCTTCGCCGGCGATATCGACCCGGAGTGCATGGATCTGTGCGAATCACTCCTCGGCGATGCAGCTCCCTCAGCCACCATCGACAGACTGGCCCAACGCCTCGACAGCGGATCCGCCAGCTTCGAGGAAACGCTCAGCTGGTGCAGCGTGCTCGTCCAGCGCGGCAAGATCGCCGACATGCGAATCGTCGCAAAGGCATACGAGCCTGTCGCCGACATCAAGGATTCAGCCATCATTCCCGTCCAGCTTTCCACCTGCCTGGACCCGGGATCAGCCCTCTCGAATCCGGGCCTGTTCGGCCCGGTCAAGCAGTATCGGGCAGCGATAGAGCAGCGCTGCGACGAACTCGCCAAGACGTGCGAAACCGGTCAGGCACTCGTTTTCAAAGGCGAACCTGTCGGCGTCAGAAGGTTGGCCGTGCATGTCCTGGCGCGACTGAGGCGGCCTTGCTTCCCCAGCGACTTCAGACGACGTTTCGAGAACGCGACAGGGATCGATTGCTCATCGTTCTATGAAGAAGGACGATTCAAGCCAATGCAGGCCGCGGCCTTGATCRCAGGCTTTCTCGAGAGTCCGCAATCCTGGCGGTTCGAGGATGGGGTGCGCTACTTCTTCGGGCATCGCATTCCTTGATCTGCGAGGGCGGGATTTGCCCATCAAACAGGGCGCCAGGATGACACAGCACTTTGATCCGGCTGTCGACGGCACCTCCTTCAAGCTGGGCGAGCGGCAGGTCCGCCGCGTCGAGACCACCGCACAGACAGATGTACTTGGCAACGTTGCCTGAGACGGCCCCCTCTTGGCACGGCCCAGGGCATCACGTGTAATCAGCCGGCCGCGTCGTCGAAGCAGTCGTCCTTGGCAGTTGAGAGGGTGTGATGGCGCGGCCCATTCACCCTCATGCGATCCATCCGATGATGAACTTCAACGAAAGCCAAAGGATGAACCTCTACACCATCATTCTCGAATTCGGCGGCGGCACCTATGTCTCGCAGACCAGCGCGGCCAGCAAGGAGTCAGCGCTCTCCGCCTGGTGCAACACGATCCGCACCGACAAGGACTTCGGACCCGACTCCAGCCGCCTGGCCGAAGAAGTCGAACACGAAGCGAACGCCGCTCGACTCTCCCTTCTCGACGGCCTGGAGTCGGCCTGGAGCTTCACGACGCTCCTGAACGACCGGCTGATCCTCGGGCACGTGATCAAGACAGCGTCACCTGCCGCCTGAAACACCACGTCGATCTCACTGCCGCGGCCCGAACCCCTCCACCGGACACGCCGCCCTCGCCCCCACCACCGGCCTCGGTGGACACCCCGCCAGCGCCGGCTCCGCCACCAGCCGCTGATCCCACGCCACCCCCCCCGCCTTCGGTTGCAGCGACTGCGTGTCGACGAACAACCCGTCCGCCGTCGGCAGCACCACGCTGTGCCGGTCCAGCCCGGTCGCCTCGCGCCAGCGCTCCAGCCCCACCTTCACGACCCGCTTGTCTTCCCAGCTGAACACCCCCGGCGCCCCGGTCCGCATCGCATACAGGTTGCGGTCGATCACCAGCGTGCGCGCATCGCTCATCGCCTCCGACGTGATGCGGATGAACGGCAGCTTCGCGCCACCGACGATCAGGTTGTTGGTGATAGCCACCTCGGTGCCGCCCTGGTGGATCTCCGACTCGTTCGACACCAGCACCGACCCATGCGTCAGCAGCCCGGTGTTCCAGCAGGTGTTGTTGTGGATGCGCGGCCGCCACGACGACGAGGTCGCGAGGCAGGCCCAGCCCACCTCGCTGATCACGTTGTCGCGGATCACGCCGTCGTAGGTCTCGTACGGCCCGTCGACCAGCCGGTCGTCGTCGGTCTCCTGCCCCAGCATGATCGCGTTCGACCAGGTCCGCTCGACGCGGTTGAACTCGAACACCGTGTTGCGCGAGTTGCCCTTCGCGTAGATGCCGATCGACGGGATGTCGTGCACATGGTTGAACGCCACCCGCGTGCGATCCGCGCCGACGATGTCGATGCCCTGCGCGTTGTCGCCGATCTTCGCGTTCGGATGGTGGATGCGGTTGTGCAGGATCTCGACGTCGTCCGCGGTGCGCACCAGCTTCACCACATCGACCCGCGAGCAGCACAGGTCGTTGTCGAGCAGCCGCACGTGCGGCGTGTCGATCTTGATCGCGTAGCCCTCTTCCTGCCCGTCGGCGCTGCCGCGCACCTCCAGCCCCTGCACCAGCCAGTACATCGCCTGGCACACCGTGCCCTTCGGCGCCTCTTCGTCGCAGGTGCGGTGGTAGAAGTAGATCGACGGCCCCCGCTCGGTGCCCTGGATCACCGCACGCTCCTTCGCGTAAGCGCGCAGCGTGATCCACGCGTCGGCCGAGCCGGGGTTGCGGATCACTGCGCCGTCGTAGGTGCCTGCCCGCAGCTCGATGATGTCGCCGGGCTTCACGCGCTGCACCGCGGCATCCAGCGTGCGCAGCGGCGCCTCGAGCGTGCCGACCGCGCGGTCGGTGCCATCGGGGGCGACGACGAAGGTGCGCGGCTGCGCCGCGACCACCGTCGCGGTGGTGACCAGCGCCGCGCTACACCCAGCCGCGAAGCGAATACATCGCCAGACCAAGCCACTCATGCAGCACCTCCTCGAGCGCACCGGGCGCCTCGTTGCTGGGCACGAAATGCTGCCACTTCAGCGCCGTGTCGGCGCGGAAATCGCAGGGATACGGCAGCACGTCCAGCCCGACACCGCGCGCGGCGGCCACCGCGCGCGGCAGGTTCATCGCGCTCGCCAGCAGCAGCACGCGCCCTTGCGCACGCAGGCCGAACTGGCGCTCGCTGAAGAGCATGTTCTCGTGGGTGTTGACCGAACGCGTCTCGACGCTGATCGCGTCGGCCGGCACGCCCAGCCGCTGCGCGGCCGAGGCCATGTGCTGCGCGACCGAATCGGAACCATCGGGCAGCGGTGCGCCGGTGAACATCAGCCGCCCGCCGAAGCGCTGGAACAGCTCGACAGCCATCTCGGTGCGCTCCCAGCTCGGCGCGCCCATCACGACGCGATAGCCGGTCTCCGTCTTGCGGAACCAGCCAGCGGTCAGCACCAGCATGCGCGGGCCGTCGGTGCTGGGCAGCGCCCTCACCTGCGCGTCGGTCGGCACCGGCCACCAGGCCTCCAGCTGGGCGAGCAGCGTGTTGGTGGTCGCGGGGATCGAGACGACGTAGACCAGCACGCCGAGCAGCGCAAAGCCATGCCGCCAGCGGTGCAGCCGCCCCGCCTTCGCGCGCCATGCCCGCACGCTGAGCCACGCCATGCCGAGCAGCACGTACAGCGGCATCGCCAGCAGCAGGTGCACCAGGTCGGTGAGCAGCGACCTCATGCCGAAGCGCCTCAGGCCCAGCGACCGCCGCGGAACCGGCTTCGCCGGGCCGCTGGCGGTGCCCCCTTGAGGGGGAAGCGCGCAGCGCTTCGGGGGTGGGTCATCCTCGTGCGATACCGAACACCTGATCCATCCGCCCCCAGCGGAAATCGCCGAGCAGGCGATCCAGCCGGCTCTCGGTGCGGTGCAGGTTCACGTAGTGCCGAAAACGCGTCTTCAGCCCCGGCCCGGGCACGCGCGGCTGCAGCGGGTCGATCTCCCACGGATGCATGTAGAAGATCGCCGGAGCCTGCTCGTCGCGGTTGAAGCGGTCGATCGCCCAGCGCGACACGCCGTACGGCGCGAAGCGGAAGTAGCCGCCGCCGCCGGCCGGCAGGTTGCGCCCGAGCGCACGCACCGTCGTGATCGGCAGCTCGGTCAGCCCGTCGCGCACCTGGTAAGGAAAGCGCGGCGCGTCCGGCATGCCGTAGTGGTCGTGCTGCACCGGGTAGACGCTGGAGCTGTAGACGTAGCCCGCTTCCTTCAGCACGTCGAAGGCCCACAGGTTGTCGGCCCCGATCGAGAAGCTCGGCGCGCGATACCCGATCACCCGCACGCCGGCGATGTCCTCGAGGATGCGCTTCGCATTCGTCACGTCGTGGCTGAACGCCTCGCGCGACAACTCGCTCGCCCGCTGGTGCCCGTAGCCGTGGCTCGCCAGTTCGTGCCCGTCGTCGACGATGCGGCGCACCACCTGCGGGTAGCGCTCGGCGATCCAGCCGAGCGTGAAGAACGTGGCCTTCGCATGGTTGTCGGCAAAGCGCCGCAGCAGGCGGTCGACGTTCGCCTCGACGCGGCACGGGATCGAATCCCAGCGGTCGCGCGCGATGAACGGCGCCAGCGCCGAGACCTGGAAGTAGTCCTCGACGTCGACCGTCAGGGCGTTGGTGATCGGGTTCTTGGTCATGGACTCAGGGACAAATTCAGCGAACGGATTCGGCAGCGCGGGCGGTCGACGAGACGCGCATCGAGGCCGGCAGCCAGCTGCGCAGGTGCTTCGCGATGCGGCTGGCGGTGCCGCCGTCCCAGTATTCGGGCACGTCGACGCGCGCGGATTCGGTCAGCAGGATCTCGCGCACGGCTTTCAGCGCCTGCTCGACGTTGCGGCCGACGACGATGCTCGACGGATCGGCCACCGGCGTGCCGCTGCGGTCGTTGCCGAGCGTGATGCTGCGCACACCGAGCGTCACCGYCTCCTCGACCAGCTCGCCTTCGCTGCCGGCGATCAGGCAGCGCGCCTGCTGCAGCAGCCCGATCTCTTCCAGGTAGCCCTGCGCCGGCATCACGATCACGCCGGCATCGGCCAGGCGCGCCTCCTGCCCGGTGGATTTCAGCGCGACCAGCGCCTCCTCGCGCAGCGGCCACACCAGCGGCAGCTCGCGGCCCAGCGTCGCGAGCATCGGCAGCAGCTCGTCCATGGTCTTCGGCTGCAGCGCCAGGCTCACCAGCCCGAAGCCGCGCGGGTCGTTCAGCACCGCCGGCGAGAGCTTGGCGCGCGCGAACGATTCGAGCGGCGGCACCGCATGCGGCAGCCCGAAGTGCAGCAGGTTGGCTGCCAGGCTGCCGACGCAGTGCACCCGGTCCGACGGGATGCCCTCGCGGTACAGCGTGTAGTAGGTCAGCAGCTTGTTCGTGTAGAGCGCATCGGCCACGCGGTCGATCAGCACGCCGTTCATCTCGGCGCTGGCGCTGCCGCCGGTGTTGCGCTGGCCGGCGTCGAGCCGCAGCACCGGCACGCCGCGCTTGTTGGCGAGCAGCGTGCACATCAGCACCGCATCCGATTTGCCGACCGCCAGCACCGCGCTCGGCATGAACTCGGCCAGCACCTCGTCGAAGCGCGTCAGCGCGGCGGCCGAGCCGTGCGCCACGCCGACCGCGTGCGCGCCGATGCCGAGGTGGATCTCCATCTTCGGCAGCGGCAGCACCGCGGCACCGGCCGCGCCGATCGCCAGGCCCTCTTCGGTGCCGGGCTGTACCGCCATCACCGGCGGCAGGTCGCCGTACTCCTCGAGCACGCGCGACAGCGCGCCGATCTTCAGGAAATCGGTGCGGGTATCGACCACGCACAGCAACGGGCGCTGCAGCTTGCTGCCGCTGCGCGAGCGCTGGACCACGCCGAGGCTCGCGTTGTTGCCGATGTTCCCGCCGAAGTCCACCGCCGCGTCCAGCACCGGCAGCGCCGGGTTGGGCGGAATCGTCACGTCGGGTCGGCCGTGGCCGCTGGCATGGCCCGCCGTGGACACCAGCATCGGCACGTCGGCGAGTTCGCCGATCTCGCTGCGCAGCTCGCCGGCGGTCTGGTCCACCGTCTCGGCCGAGATCGCGTCCTTGCCCGACAGGAAGGCGGCGAGGAACAGCCGGTTGCACAACCGGTTGATGCGGCGCGGCACGCCGCCGGTCCAGCGGTGGATCGCGTCGAACGCATCGTCGGCGAAGGCCGGCGAATCCTTCCAGCCGACGCGGTGCAGCCGGTGCTCGATGTAGGCGCGCGTCTCGGTCTGGTCGAGCGGCCCGAGGTGGCACGACGCGATCACGCGCTGGCGCAGTTGCTCCATCGACTTCGATTGCAGCAGCGTGCGCAGCTCCGGCTGGCCGATCAGGAAGCTCTGCAGCAGCGCATGGTTGCCGAGCTGGAAGTTCGACAGCATGCGCAGCTCTTCGACCGCCTCGTGCTTCAGGTTCTGCGCCTCGTCGACGATCAGCAGCGCACGCCGGCCCTTCGCGGCCAGCGCGGTGAGGAAGCCCTCGAGGCTCGCGATCAGGTGCGCCTTCGACGCGCCCGCGGTCGGCACGCCGTACGCGGTGAGGATGGCGCGCAGCAGGTCGCCCGATTCGAGCTGCGTGCTGACCACCTGCGCGGCCACCACCTTCTCGGCGTCCAGCCCTTCGAGCAGCGTGCGCACCAGCGTGGTCTTGCCGGCACCGATCTCGCCGGTGACGACGATGAAGCCCTCGCCCTGGTGCACGCCGAACTTCAGGTAGGCCAGCGCGTTGCYGTGCCCGCGGCTGTCGAAATAGAACGCCGGGTCCGGGTTCAGCTGGAAAGGCGGGCCACTGAGGCCGAAGTGCGACTCGTACATGGTCAGAAGCGGTAGCGCAGCCCGGCGTAGATGGCCTGCTCGCCGTCGAGGTCGACGGAGGTCAGCGTCGTGCTGTTGGATTTGACGGTGAGGCGGCGCGCACCGATCGTCGCCGTGGTGTGCGGCGACAGCGTGCGCGTGCCCTCGACGCGCAGCGAATACTGCGTCGTGTAGCGGCCGAGGTTGCTGCCGCCCAGCCCCTCGATGCGCGAGCCGTCGCCGATCACGGTCAGCGTGGTCAGCGGCCCGAGCTTGTAGTCCCAGCCGAGCGACGCCGATTTCTGCTCGGTGTCGTACGACGGGTCGGGGATGTTGGTCTGGCCCGCCATCTGCAGCGCCTGCTGCTTCAGGTAGCCCACCTGCAGGTAGATGCGGTTGCGCCGGCCCTGCAGCGCGGCCTGGAAGCCGGCGCTCTCGCGCAGCTGGGCCACCACCGAATACAGCGCGGACGGGTTGATGCCGCCGCCCACCGGCACCGGCGACGCGCTGCCGGGCGGCAGCACGCCGTTGTCCGGGATGCCCTGGCTCGACACCGTGCGGCTCGCCTGCAGCCCGATCGTCGTGGTGGCCGAGTTGTGCGCATAGACGGCGTCCCAGCCGTTGCCGAAGTAGCGGTGCTCCACCGTCACGCGCAGGTTGCTGCGCTCGTCGGGCCGCCAGGTGACGCGCCCGCCGTACAGCGTGTCGGTCGGCGTGTCGGCCAGCAGCGAGGTCTTCTCGCGCCCGCCGACGATGCCCAGCACCAGCTGCGGCTGCGGTTGCCAGTTCAGCCACAGCCGCGCCTCGCGCGTGCTGAGCGTCTGGCCCTGCGTGAAGTCGTCGCTCTCGTCGTGCGCCTTCACCTCGATCTGCAGGCCGAAGCTGCGCGGCGCGCGCTCGTACGAGACGATCTTGTCCAGGCCCTTGGTGGTGCGCACCTGCTTGGTCAGGAAGTCGGTGATGCGCGCATGCGTGTAGTCGACGCGCGCGAGCATCGAGTCGAGCTCGTTGAAGCGGTGCATCAGGTACGGGCTCAGCCCGTAGCGGCGGCGCGGCTCCAGCTTGTACGAGGTGGCAGCCTCGGGGCGCGTCGCGTACGGGTCGTCGAAGGTCGGGTCGATCCGGTACCAGGCGTCGAAGTAGGCCCAGTCCTCGATCACCTTCGAGGCGAGGTCGATGCGTGCGCGCGGCAGCACGCGCGACGGCTGGCTGTCGTTCAGGTAGCTCAGGCTGCTGATCGCGGCATTGCCGCTCAGCGTGATGCGCGGGCCGCGGCGCTCGAACACGATCGACGGCTGCACCTCGAGCACGGTGTCGCTCTGCTTGATGCCGAGGTCGGGGGTCGCGTTGTCGGTGTGCACCAGCCGCGAGTCGATCGCCAGCACGATGTGGGTGGCCGGCGGCGGGCCGACCGGTGCCGACGCGGCGGCAGCGGCCGACGGCGCGGCGATGCCGCCGAAGGCACCGGTGCCAGGCGTGGCGGGGGTGCCCGGTGCGGCCGTCGGCGCCCCGGAATACTGCCCCCAGGCCCCGAAGGCGCAGCCCAGCATCGGCACTGCCAGCAGTGCGCGGGCCAGGCAGGTGGGGCGGAGGGTCCGTCGGCTCGGGCGCACGTCGTTCAGGTCCGGCGGTATTGCGGGTAGCGTTCGTAGCCGGACGAAGCACGCTGGCTGGCGGCCTTGTTCAGCACGCACCAGACGGTCTCGCAGGCCTCGATGTCGGCGAACGCACGCGCCACCGAGCTCTGCGCGGTCTTCTGCGCCTGCACCACCATCAGCACCTGGCCCATGCGGGCGGCCAGCACGCGCGATTCGCTGGTGGCCAGCAGCGGCGGGCCGTCGAAGATCACGATGCGGTCGGCGTAGCGCTCGGCCAGGTCGGCCAGCAGGCGCTCCATCGCGACGCTCGCGAGCAGCTCGGTCGACTGGTCGGTCGGCCGGCCGGCCGGCAGCAGCGACAGCTTCGGGATGTTGGTGCGCATCAGCACCTCGGACAGGTCGAGCGACGGCTTGGTCAGCACGTCCAGCATGCCGAGCTCGGCCTCGACGCCCAGGCGCGACATCACCGACGGCCGCACCACGTCGGCATCGACCAGCAGCACCGAATGGTCGACCTCCATCGCGATGCTCATCGCCAGGTTGATCGCGTTGTAGGTCTTGCCCTCGCCCGGCAGCGCGCTGGTCACGAAGATCAGGTTGCCGCCGGCCTTGCC
>NZ_JBFUCB010000171.1:0-10152 GCF_056405435.1 Rhizobacter sp. P1_G5
CTTCAGGTACTGGATGGCGTTCAGCCGACCCGCTGCGTCGTAGGCGATGCGCGCGGTCACGCCCCGGCTGTCGATGCGCGTCGACACGCGGCCCGCCTCATCGACGCTGAGGTCGGTGACGCCGGTGTCCGGGCTGATCACCTGATGCCCTCCGCCTGGCTTCTCCGGATAGCGCGTGACCAGCCGGCGCGGGTCGGTCACCTGGGTAAGCCGGTCGCGGCCGTCGTGCTCCAACTCGGTGACGCCACCCGCCGGATCGACATGCGCCTTGACGCGGTTCAGCGGGTCATACGCCAGCCGGGTCTCGAGGTTCAGCGTGCCGGCGCCGCGGATCACCTTGGTGACCTGCCCCTCGGCGTCGTACTCGTGGCGCGTCACCGACCGGGGCGAGACGGGCGGCGGAGGCAAGGTCTGCGCCTCGACGACAGACATGAAGATCGCGCCGCAGGCCACCAGGCATCGCATCGCGCGCCTCATGGCGTCGTCTCCCGGCCTTCGATCTTCTGCACCCGACCGAGATCGTCGACGATGCGCTCCAGCGTGCGCCGCAAGTTCCCGCCGGGATCCTGCACCTTCTCCCGGACCTTGATGCTGGCCATGTCCAGCAGGTAGTCGATGCGGTGGCCCTGCTCGTCGTAGACCGCCACCTTCCGGTGGGCATCGTCGTAGTCCCAGCCGATCCAGCTGCCGTCCGGCAGGGTCAGCCGCTTGAGCTGCCCCGCGGCATCGTAGGTGTAGCGCGTGACGCGCCCGGCCACGTCGCGTGTCAGGAGCCGCTGCCGCAGGTCGTAGGTCTGCCGCGTGACGACGCCATTCGGGTCAACGCTTTCGAGCAGCTTGCCCGATCGGTCGTAGCGCAGGTAGCGCGTGACGCGCCCGTCGCTCGCCGTCTCGCTCTGCAGGTCGCCGACCATGTGGTCGGCGGTCTTGTCCTCGTAGTAGGTCCAGGYCGTCGTCGTGCCGTCCGGCGCCGTCTCGGTGAGCTTCTGCCCGCGTGCGTTGTAGGTCCAGCTCCAGACCTTGGCGCCYGGCGGGTAGCCCGCCATCGCATTCAGCGGCAAGGCGAGTGAAACGATGACGGCAAGCCKTCTGGTGATGTCCAGCATGAATCCCCCTGATCTCTGTTGCGCTTGACGCGTCGCAGTCTTCAGAGGGTGTTTGCAGAAAATATGGAGATCACCCTTTCGGCAGTGCGCCGGGCTGTGGCAGCGGATCCGATGGCGGCCCGATCCTCAGCAGCACGTCGACCACGTTCTCGACCAGTCCCGAAGACTGCTCCCAGACGCGGTCGAGCGCGAAATGAGCATCCAGCGCCGCGCTGACCAACCCCTTCATGGCCCGCGTCAATTCGTGCGGCACACGGCCCGCGCCGCACAGTGCGTCGATCATCTCCAAGGCATGGCGCCTGATGTCTTCCTCGGAGCCGGCATGCATGCTGACCCTCAGCAGGCCCTGCAGCACGGGGCCGAGTTCGGCACTGCGCCAGAACAGGTCCGGCGACGACGTGTCCATGGCTTCGCGCAGCGACCCCAGGCGATCTGCAAACGCGGCGGCGTTCCCCTTGCGGGCGAATTTCTCGAAGCTCGCGTGATCGTTCGCCAGCAGGATCACCGCCAGCGCGCGTCGACGATCCGTCTCGTCCGACGTGCCGGGGGCGAGCGCGGACAGCAGGCGCCGGCTCACACCACCCCACAGCGTGTCCAGTGCGGCCATGCGATCCCCCTGCACGGGCAACGCCTCGATCGTGCGGGCCTCCCTCATCAGATCGCCCAGCAGGTCCTTGAAATTCAACGGCGCCCGCAGCTGCGGCTCGTTGCAGATCCTGACCTTCTTCGGTTCGGGCGCTGTCCCCTCCTGTTCGACCGGCTTGCGCTTGGCCACACGCTTGACCACGCCCTCGACCTGCGTCCAGATCACCTGTGCGGCGCCCTTCCTGGCCTTCACCACCTTCTCCGCCTTCCCGGGCTCCTCAGGCTTCACGTTGCGACCGTCGTCGGTCGTGTCCTCGTTCAGCAACAGCGGCTTCTTCAGGCGCAACTCATCGATCTTCCTCTTCATGAACCCACTCCTCTCGTTGTGACAGCCCCCTCTGTAACAACAGTCCCGCGGAAAGTTCGCGCCGCCCCGTCCCCCTAGAACCACCAGCGACTCACCTTGGTCACTTTGTGGCGCCGGGCACGCCTCTTAGCATCGCCCCGCGATTGCTCCCCAACGCAGCCCGCGGCATGGCGGCTCGCTTGCATCGAAAGGCATCTGTTGTGTTGACCTCTCCCGTTCGTGCGGGCTGCGTGGCGTTGGCCTGCGCGCTGCTCCTGGCCACCGGTGCCCACGCCCAATCGGCCACCACTGCCGACGGCCTCGCGCCGGCCAACAACCAGGCCCGCGACGCCCTCGCCCGCCAGCGCGACGCCGAAAGCCTCTTTTCCGTCAGCGCCGAAGGCAAGGCGCTCTACGCGCGCGACGTCGTCAAGCTCGACGGCTACGGCTACTGCGGCCGCTCGATCGCGCTCGCCGAGCAGGGCGAGTTCCGCCAGAGCATCCGCGCCGCCAGCAAGGCCCTGCACCTCGGCCAGGCCGACGACAACGACGACCTCAAATCCCTCGCRCAGCGCGACCTCGCGATCGCCTACAGCTACGCCGGCCTGCTCGACGAGGCCGAGCGCTTCGCGAACGGCTCGCTCGCCCTGACGCCGAAGAACCCGCAGCAGGCCCACGCGCCGTCGTTGAAGGTGCTCGGCGACATCGCGGTGCGCCGCGCCCGCTACGGCGATGCCGCCGGCTACTACGCCCGCAGCATCGCGCTCGCGAGCGACCGCTTCCGCCCGCTGGTGCAGGTCTCGCTCGCCAACGCCTACACCGCCGCCGGCCGCGCGCCCGAGGCGCTGAAGCAGCTCGACCAGGTCCCCGTGCGCGAGACCGACAAGCTCGGCCCCTTCTACAAGCGCAGCCGCGCCAACGCCCTGCTCGGCAGCGCGCAGCCGAACGAGGCACTGGCTCTTTTCAGGCAGGTTCTCGCCGACCCCGGCGCCGGCGACACCGCCTACCACCGCCTGTGGGCCTCCGAAGGCATCGCGCGCGTCGAGGCCGCCCGCGGCGACAAGCCAGCCGCGCTGGCCGCCTACCTCGACACCGTGCAGCAGGCCGAGCGCCTGCGCAGCAAGTTCACCAGCGAGGAGTTCAAGACCGGCCTGTTCGGCGACATCCAGCAGGTGTTCAACGCCGCATTGGCGCTGAGCCTCGATGCGCGCAACTACGAGGCCGCGTGGACGCTCTCCGAGGCCTCGCGCTCGCGCCAGCTGCTCGATTCCATCCGCGACCGCGCGAGCGACACGCTGGCGCAGGAGCGCGTCTCGCTGCCCGAGCTGCAGCGCTCGCTCGGTGCCGGCGACGCGGTGCTGCAGTTCCACGTGCTCGACGACCGCAGCATCGTCTGGCTGATCACGCGCAGCGGGCTGTCGGCCGCGCTGATCCCGCAGGGCCAGGCCTCGCTCGCGAAGCAGGTCGAGGGCTTCCGCAGCAGCGTCATCGAACGCCGCCGCGACACCACCTCGCTCGCGCAGCAGCTCTTCAAGTCGCTGCTGTCCGGCATTGACCTGGGTGACGCTCGCCGCCTCTTCGTCGTGCCGCACGGCCCGCTGCACTACCTGCCGTTCCAGGCGCTGCACGACGGCCGCGGTTTCCTGGTCGAGCGCAGCGCGCTGGCGGTGTGGCCGTCGGCCGCCGTCGGCTCGAAGCTGCTTGCGCGCGGCAACGCGCAGGCCTCGTCGCTGCTCGGCTTCGGCAACCCGGCCACCGACCGCGACGTGCCGCCGCTGCCCGGCGCCGAGCGCGAGGTGCAGAAGGTGGCCCAGCAGTTCGGCCGCAGCGAGGTCTTCGTGCAGCAAGAGGCCACCAAGCAGCGCTTCAAGGAAGGCGCCGCCTCGGCGAGCGTGGTGCACATCGCCGCGCACGCCGAGCTCGACGAGGTCGATCCGCTGTTCTCACGCGTGCTGCTGGCCTCCACCCCCAGCGAGCCCGGGCTGCTGGAGGCACGCGACATCTACAACCTGAAGCTCGACGGCGTGCGCCTGATGACGCTGTCGGCCTGCGAGAGCGGGCTCGGCAAGGTGTCGCGCGGCGACGAGATCGTCGGCTTCACGCACTCGATCCTGTCGGCCGGCGCGAACAGCATCGTCGCGTCGCTGTGGCCGGTGGCCGATGAATCCACCGACCTGCTGATGACCCGGCTGTACCGCGAACTGGCCGGCGGCCGCGACCTGATGGGCGCGATGCAACAGGCCGAACTCGAGGTGCAGAAGAACCGCCGCTTCGCGCATCCGTTCTTCTGGGCCCCCTTCAACGTCGTCGGGAATGGACGCCTGCAGGTGTTCAACGCGGTGGCCGCACGATGAGAACGAGCATGACCCACCTTCCCTTGCGCACGCTGCCGATGGCCCTGGCCCTGGCATTCCCGTTGACGTCACATGGCCAGACCGAAGCCCCCGCGCTGCGCAACGCGCCGCAGGCCGCCGAAGCCGCCTCGGCGCCGCGCGCCACGGCCAGGCCGCTCGTCAAGTTCACGATCACCTCGGTGCGCTTCACGCCCACCAAGGCGGTGCCCGAAGCCGAGCTGCAGCAGGTCGTCAAGCCCTGGCTGAACCGCGAGATCGTCGCCACCGACCTCGCGGTGGTCGCGGTCGCGCTGCGCCGCTTCTACGAGGAGCGCGGCTACGGCCTGGTCGGCGTCGGCTTCCCGACGCAGGACCTGGCGCAGGGCGTGCTGCAGATCGCGATCGTCGAGCCGCGCATCGTCCGCGTGACGGTCGAGAGCCCCGACAAGCCGCCGATCTCGCCGCAGAAGATCACCGCGGTGCTGGAGCGCAACGGCATCGCGAAGGACGAGCCGCTCGACGTGCTGGCGCTCGATCGCGCGATGTACACGCTGAACGACTGGCCCGGCGTCGGCGCCAAGTCGACGCTGCTGCCCACCGGCGACGAAGGCCGCTACGCGATCGCGGTGCAGACCGAGGCGCGCCGCGGCTGGGACGCGAGCGTCGATGCCGACAACTACGGCTCCGAGACGACCGGCCGCTACCGCGCCGGTGCGCTGCTGCGCTGGAACAACCCGACCGGCTCGGGCGACAACCTCGACCTGCGGGCCTCCGTCTCCAGCGGCAAGGGCACGCTGGTCGGCCGGCTCGGCTACGAGATCCCGCTCGGCTCGACCGCGTGGCGGCTGGGYGCCGGCATCTCGCGCGTCGAGTACGAGCTGGGGCAGGATTTCGCCGGTGCCGGCGCGGTCGGCTCGGCCAACGTCGCCGATGTGTCGCTGTCGTACCCCTTCATCCGCACGCGCGACCGCAACCTGGTCGGCCGCGTCGCACTGACGAGCAAGAAGCTGGTCGACGAGTTCGGCGACACCACCGAGAAGAAGGTGCGCGGCGGCGAGTTCGGCCTGTCGTTCGAGAACCGCGACGCGTTCGCCGGTGGCGGCTYCACCGGCGGCAACGTCTCGTTGCAGTTCGGCAAGCTCGACATCGAGAGCGAGGTCTACCGCAACTACGACAGCGGCCTCGGCGACCGCGCAACGCAGGGCAGCTTCCGCAAGCTCGGCGTGCAGGTCAACCGGCTGCAGGCCGTGGTGCCGCGGGTGTCGCTGTTCGTCGGGCTGGTCGGCCAGTTCGCGAGCAAGAACCTCGACAACGCCGAGAAGATGACGCTCGGCGGCGCGCGCGGCGTGCGCGCCTACCCGTCGGCCGAAGGCTCGTCGGACGAAGCCGCGGTGCTGAACACCGAGCTGCGGCTGTGGATCGACCCGCAGTGGACCGGCTTCGTCTTCCACGACGCCGGCCACGGCAAGCGCTTCAAGCGCCCGGACGACGACGGCCGGCCGAACACGCTGAACCTGCACGGCTCCGGCCTGGGCGTGCAGTACACCAACCCCGAGCTCTTCACGCTGAAGGCCGCCGTCGCGCGGCGCGGCGACGAGCCCGTCACCTCCGAAGCCGACGACAAGCGCACCCGCTTCCTGGTCGAGCTGCAGCACGCATTCTGAGGATCCACACCATGGCAACCCGCTCCCTCTCGTTCCAACCCCGCTTCGAACCCCGTCTGCTGCCGGTCGCGCTGGCCGCTGCGCTTGCGCTCGGYGGGCCGGCTTTTGCTGCGCCGGCCGTCACGCAGCTGCCGGTCGTCAAGCCCGGTGGCGCGCAGATCAATGCCACCGTCGGCACATCGAGCGGCGGCACCAACCCGACGCTCGCCGTCACGCAGAACGCGAGCGCGACCAACCGCGCGCTGGTCGAGTGGGAGAGCTTCAGCGTCGGCAGCAGCGCCAAGGTCAACTTCACGCAGCCGAACGCGCAGAGCATCCTGATCAACCGCGTGACCGGCAATGCCAACGGCATCCCGGCCAGCGAGATCTACGGCGGCATCAGTGCCAACGGCCGGGTGTTCCTCGTCAACCCGACCGGCATCGTGTTCGGGCCGAGCGCGCAGGTGAACGTCGGCTCGCTGGTGGCGACCACGCTGGACCTGTCGGCCAGCATGTCGGACAACAACTACGCCGGCTTCATCAACGGCAGCGGCATCGACTTCGAGACCACCGTGGCACCGACCGGTGGCCGCAGCGTTCAGGTGATGGAAGCCGACAAGCCGCTGGTGCCGCAGATCCAGGCGGGCGAAGGCGGCTCGATCCTGCTGATCGGGCGCGACGGCGTCGAGCATTTTGGCGTGATCAGTGCGCCGCGCGGCTCGATCACGCTGAGTTCCGCCGGGAGCGCGACGCTGGCGCCGGTCACCACCAGCGGCTACATCGAGGTGGCGCTCGACACGCCGGCCGTGCGCAGCGGCGGCGTGCTGATCGGCAGCGGCTCGCAGACGCTGGCAAGCGGCGGCGCGATCCGCATCGGTGCGGCGGCTGAAGAAAGCGGCACGCGCTCCGAGGTGATCACGATCGAGGGCACCGTCAGCACCGACAGCACGACCGGCGCCGGCGGCACCATCGACATCGATGCCGGCAGCGATGCCGCATCGCAGCTGGTGCTGAACGGCGCCACGCTGGGCGCCAGCAGCAGCGTCGGCCTGGGCGGGCGCATCACGCTCGGCGGGCGCGACATCTCGCTGAACTCGGCCGTCATCCCGGCGCTGGCGGGGCGCGCGGGTCGTCCCTCGGCCAGCGCGGCGGCACCCAACGGCGGCACCTCGATCGCCGCCGACGGCGCCACCGGTGGCGGCAGCGTGACGATCGGCGGCACCGACACCGGCTCGCTGCTCGTCGCGAGCGGCAGCACCGTCAGCGCCGACGCCACCGGCAGCGGCGACGGCGGCTCGATCGCGATGCAGGCGATGCTGAACCGCATGGTGTCGGCCTCGCCGACCKGCCTGCCGCGCACCGAGTTCGGCGTGCTGGAGATGTACGGCACGCTGCATGCGCGCGGCGGCGTGAACGGCGGCAACGGCGGCAGCATCGAGACCTCGGGCCTGGCGATGACGACCAGCCTGACCGACAGCACCGAAGGCTTCGTGATCGGCCAGGGCACGGTCGATGCACGCGCCCGTGCGGCGGGCGGCAAGGCCGGCACCTGGACGCTGGATCCGTTCGACGTGACGATCTCGACCACCGGGGCCACCACCACCGACGGCAGCTTCAACCCGACCGGCCCGGGCGCCAACATCCGCGCCGACGACATCTCCGCCGCGCTGGACGGCGGCACCAGCGTGACGATCTCGACCGGCACCGGCAACACCGGCTCGGCCACCGGCACCATCACGCTGGAAGGCGGCGCGGCGATCGTGCGCAGCGCCGGCACCGGGGCCACGAGCCTCACGCTGCAGGCGCACGACAGCATCGTGCTYGGCACCGGCAGCTCGATCACGGTGAAGGGCGCCGGCCCGCTCGACATCAACCTGCTGAGCGACCTGGACGGCACCGGCAGCGGCAACGTCAGCATCAACGGCGCGACGCTCGCCACCGCCGGCGGCAACCTGCTGATCAGCGGCGGCACGACGCCGGCCAGCGGCTTCGCGCGCGGCAACGGCCAGATCGCCGGTGTCGAGCTGAACGTCACCACCGTCGACACGCGCGGCACGACCGGTGCCGGCGACGTGACGATCCGCGGCGCAGGCGGCCCGGGCACCTTCGAATCCGGGGTCGTGATCTCCGGCACCGACATCAACGCGAACAACATCAGCGTGCTCGGACTCTCGGGGGCCGGTTCGGCCCTGCAGATCAGTGGCAGCTCGTTGACCACCGCAGCCGGCACGATCGACCTGCGCGGCGTCGCAACGCGCACCGCCGCCGCCGGCAACCAGGCCATCGGGCTGGACATCGGCACGCTGTCGATCTCGGCCGGCACCGGCTCGGTGCTGCTGGCGGGGCGCGCCGACGACGCCGGCGTCACGCTGGTCGAGACCAGCGCGGCAGTCGGCCTGCGCTACAGCACGCTGTCGATCGGCGGTGCCGAGAACTCGACCGGCACGATCACGCTGGCCGGGCAGGCTGCCAACGCGAGCGGCGGCATCGGCGTGCAGTACAACGCCGGCGAGAGCAACGGCCTGCACATCGACAGCGGCCCGACCGACGGCACGCCGGGCTCGACCGGCGCCAACGTCGTGATCGGCGGCGAGAGCGGCGGCGGCACCGCGCTCGACCTCGGCACCTCGTTCAACCCGTTCATCCGCACGACCGGGTATGTGAACTTCCGGCCGCTGGGCGTCGATGCGAACGGCGGGCTGACCGAGCAGACCGACATCGCGATCCGGATCGGCCTCGCCGACACCGGCGGTGGCGCGGGGGTGCGCACGCCGAACGGCCCGCGCGCGCAGGCGGCGGCGCAGCCGGGCGACGAGTTCTATGTCGACGCGAGCTGGCTGCAGCCGGCGAGCGACAACGTCGGCGGCGTGACGGCCGGCAAGGGCATCGTCGTCGGCTCGGCGGGGCACGTCGGCCAGATCACGCTCGATGGTGGCGCGCTGGCGAACCACGACGCGGTGTCGCTGACGCTGCAGAACCAGGGCAACGGCTCGGCCGGCATCGTGCTGGGCGGCCAGAACTCGGTCGGCACGCTCGGGCTGATGAGCAGCGGTGCGGTGACGCAGACCGGGCCGATCAGCGTGCAGACGCTGGTGATCCAGGGCAGCGGCGGAAACAGCGTGACGCTCACGAATGCGCAGAACCAGATCGGCACGCTGGCCTTCGATCCGCCGGGCTCGCTGTCGGTGGTGACGGGCGGCAACCTGGTGGTGGATGCGGCCTCGGCGGCATCGTTCGATGCGGCGGGCGCGGGGTTCTCGACGCTCGCGATCACCGACAGCCAGGGCGGCGCGAGTGCGCTGCTGCAGGCGGCCGGCAGCATCACGCTGAACCRTTCGATCTCGATGGACAACGAGGTCGGCCGGCTCGACATCGTGTCGCCGACGCAGGTGATCTTCGGCACCGGTGCGACGCTGTCGGCCGGCACGCGCTGGAGCGTGTGGGCACCGTCGGTGACCGGCCTGGCGGCCAACTCGGGCGCGATCCGCTATTACGGCTGCGCGTTCGGCGACACCGGGACCTGTTCGGTGTCGGGCATCGCGCTGCCGCAGACCGGGCAGCAGGTGCTGTTGCCGACGCAGCCGACGGTCACTGTCGCCGCGACGCCGGCGAACGGGCCGGCCGGCGCGATCCCGCCGCTGACGTACACGGTGACGGGCCTGCAGGACGGCGACACCGCCGCGACGGCGTTGACCGGCGCGCTCGCGACGACGGCGACGCCGACCAGCCCGGAGGGCAGCTATGCGATCACGCAGGGCACGCTGACCTCACCGACCGGCTACGTGATCACGTTCCAGGGCGCGAACCTGGTGCTGGGCGCGGCGCAGATCAGCAACCTCGACATCCTGGGCATCACGCGCGAGGCGCTGCAGTCGCGCTTCCAGTCGCAGTTCGAATCGGGCGTGTACGGGCGCAACCTGGCGCAGCCGTACATCTGCACGGCGGCCTCGCTGATCCGTGGGTTGTCGGCGGACGACAAGCAATCGGATCCGCTGGCGGCCGAGTGGGGGAAGGTGCGGAATCAGCCGCAGCTGTCGGGGTGCCTGGATGTGAGTGATGGAGGGTCTTGCTCGGCGTTCTGATGGTTGCTTCGCGGCGCGGGGGGTGAGGGAATGGGCTGGGGGCTCATGCCGAGGCGG
>NZ_JBFUCB010000172.1:0-10140 GCF_056405435.1 Rhizobacter sp. P1_G5
GGCCGGCGCAGGTCGGCTGCGTGCTCAGTGCCGGCATGCCGTCGACGTCGAACTTGTTGCCGGTGACCTGCGCCAGGTAGGGCAGGCCGTAGTTGAACTCGTGGTTGCCGATGCCGCCCACGTCGTAGCCGGCGGCGTTCATCGCCTTGTAGATCGCCAGCGTGTCGGTGCAGGCGATCGGCTTGACCAGCGCCTGGTAGTCGGACACCGCGGTACCCTGGATGGTGTCGCCGTTGTCGACCAGCATCGAGTTGGCGAACTCGGCGCGCGCGGTCTTGATCAGCGTCGCGGTGCGCTCGAAGCCGAGCGTCGTGTCATCGGCCAGCTTGAAGTAGTCGTAGCTGCGCACGTTGGTGTGCAGGTCGGTGGTTTCCAGCAGCGCGAGCTGCGCGGTCGTGCCGGCTGCGACCACCGGTGCCGCCGGTGCGGCGTCGTCGCTGCCACCGCAGGCCAGCAGGCCGGCCCCCAGGGCGATGGCGCCGAGCCCTGCACCCAGCTTCCAACCCATGCGTCGATCGAACATCATCCTCGCTCCTCGTTGTGTGGTCGCCGTCGGGCGAAGCGTGGAGTGTCGCGACGGCATGTGGCAGGTCTGTGAAATCCGATACTTCGATCCAGCCCGAAGCAATCAATGGGCCACCGGCGCGACGATCCGGCATCGCTCCCAGGAATCCCCATGACCTCCCTCGACCTGATGCTGCTGCTGGCCTTCGCCGGTTTCGTCTTCGCCCTCGCCGGTTTCGTGAAGGGCGTGATCGGCCTCGGGCTGCCGACCATCTCGATGGGCCTGCTGAGCGTCGTGATGCCGCCGGCGCAGGCGGCCGCGCTGCTGGTCGTGCCGTCGTTCGTCACCAACCTCTGGCAGATCGCCGGGCCGGGCTTCGGCGCGCTGCTGCGCCGGCTGGCGACGCTGCTGATCGGCGTGTGCGCCGGTGTCGCGCTCGGCGCCGGCTGGCTGAGCGCCGGCCATGCGCCGGGCTGGGCCGGGCTCGCGCTCGGGCTGTCGCTGCTCGCCTATGCCAGCCTGGGGCTGCTGTCGGTGCGGCTGCAGGTGCCGGCGCGGCTCGAGCCGTGGCTGGCGCCGTGGATCGGCATGGCCACCGGCCTCGTCACCGCCGCGACCGGCGTGTTCGTGATCCCGGCCGTGCCCTGGCTGCAGGCGCTCGGCCTGGCGAAGGACGATCTGGTGCGCGCGCTCGGCATCTCGTTCCTGGTGTCGACTGTCGCGCTGGCCGTCAGCCTGCGCCATGGCGGTGCGCTCGATGCACAGGCCGCCGGCAGCTCGCTGCTGGCGCTGTTGCCGGCCCTGCTCGGCATGGGCCTCGGCCAGCGGCTGCGACGCGCGGTACAGCCGGAGACCTTCAAGCGTGTGTTCTTCACCGGACTCTGGCTGCTCGGTGCCTACCTGGCGTTGCGCTCGGTGCTGCGCTGAGCACGTGCGAGGATCCGGCCATGAGCAGTCCTGAACCGCGCTTCGCCCGCATCGCCGCGATGATCGGCGACCCGACCCGCGCCCGCATGCTGGCCGCGCTGATGGGTGGCCAGTACCTCGCGGCCGGCGAGCTGGCCGAGGTGGCGGGCGTCACCGCGCAGACCGCGAGCACGCACCTGACGCAGCTGGTCGACAACGAGCTGGTCGTCGTGCGCACGCAGGGCCGGCACCGCTACTTCCGGCTCGCCGATGCCGACATCGGCCACGCGCTGGAGGCCTTGTCGCTGGTGGCCGAGCGCGCCGGCAGCGCCGACAAGTGGAACCACGGCGCCTACAAGCCGCTGAAGGCCGCGCGCACCTGCTACAGCCACCTGGCCGGCGAACTGGGCGTCGCGCTGTTCGACGGGCTGCTGGCGCGCGGCACGCTGGTGCCGCGCGACGGCCAGTTCGTGCTGACCGACGTCGGCCGCCAYGAACTGCAGACGCTGGGCGTCACGTTGCCGGCGGCCGGGGCCAAGCGCCAGGCCTATGCGTGCCTCGACTGGTCGGAGCGCCGCGACCACCTCGCCGGGGGCCTGGCCGTCAGCCTGCTCGACCACGCGATCGAGCACGGCTGGCTGCGCCGCGTCGACGGCTCACGCGCGTTGACGCTGACGCCGGACGGCCGGCGCGCCCTCGCGCCGTGGCTGTCGGCTCAGCCGGCGCGTTCGGTGTCGGCGAACGGCATCGCGCCGTGACGGCGCCATGCACCGTAGCCGCGCGAGCGCAGCGCGCAGGCCGGGCACTGCCCGCAGCCGTAGCCCCACTCGTGGCGCTGCGTGCGCTCGCCGAGGTAGCAGGTGTGGGTGTGCTCGACGACGATCTCGGTCAGCGCTTCGCCGCCCAGTTCGTCGGTCAGCGCCCAGGTCTGCGCCTTGTCGAGCCACATCAGCGGCGTCTCGATCGTCATCGGCGTGTCCATGCCGAGGCTCAACGCGACCTGTTGCGCCTTCAGCGTGTTGTCGCGGCAATCGGGGTAGCCCGAGAAGTCGGTCTCGCACATGCCACCCACCAGCACGCTGAGCCCGCGGCGGTAGGCCACGGCGGCGGCGAACGTGAAGAACAACAGGTTGCGGCCCGGCACGAAGGTGTTCGGCAGGCCGCTCGCGTTCATCTCGATCGCGCGCGACTTGGTCAGCGCGGTGTCGGAGATCTGGCCGAGCAGCTGCAGGTCGAGCAAATGATCGTCGCCGAGCTTGCCGGCCCAGCGCGGGAACTTCGCATGCAGTTGCGCGCGCACGTTGAGCCGGCATTCCAGCTCGACGACGTGGCGCTGGCCGTAGTCGAAGCCGATGGTCTCGACGTGGGCATAGCTTTCGAGTGCCCATGCGAGGCAGGCGGTGGAATCCTGGCCGCCGGAGAACAGCACCAGGGCGGATCGCGGATCGCTCATGTGCGCACTTCCCCTTGGCCGAGCACGACCCATTTCATCGACGTGAGCCCTTCCAGGCCGACCGGGCCGCGCGCGTGGAACTTGTCGGTGCTGATGCCGATCTCGGCGCCCAGCCCGTACTCGAAGCCATCGGCGAAGCGCGTGCTGGCATTGACCATCACGCTGGCCGAATCGACCTCGCGCAGGAAGCGCATCGCGTGACCGTGGTGCTCGGTGAGGATCGCATCGGTGTGGTGCGAGCCGTGGCGGTTGATGTGCGCGATCGCCTCGTCGACGCCATCCACCAGCTTCACGCTGATGATCGGGGCGAGGTATTCCTCGTTCCAGTCCTGCTCGCTCGCGGCCGTGAGCGTGAGCCCGGCCACCGGCTGCAGCAGCGCGAGCGCACCCGCATCGCAGCGCATCTCGACGCCCTTCGGCGCCCACAGTGCGCCCAGGCGCGGCAGGAAGGCGGCCGCGATGTCGCGGTGCACCAGCAGCGATTCGGCCGCATTGCAGGGGCTGTATTTCTGCGTCTTCGCGTTGTCGGTCACGCGCAGCGCGAGTTCCAGATCGGCCTGCGCATCGACGTAGACGTGGCAGTTGCCGTCGAGGTGCTTGATCACCGGCACGCGCGCCTCGCGGCTGATGCGCTCGATCAGGCCCTTGCCGCCGCGCGGGATGATCACGTCGACCGCTTCCGGCGACGAGATCAGGTGGCCGACGGCGGCGCGGTCGGTGGTCTGCACCAGCTGCACCGCATCGGGCGGCAGGCCGGCCTCGGCCAGCGCCGCCTGCACCAGCTTCCACAGCGCGAGGTTCGAATGGATGGCTTCCGAGCCGCCGCGCAGGATGCAGGCGTTGCCGCTCTTGATCGCGAGCGATGCGGCCTCGATGGTCACGTTCGGGCGGCTCTCGTAGATCATGCCGAACACGCCCAGCGGCACGCGCATCTGGCCCACGCTGATGCCGCTCGGCCGGCGGCGCAGGCCGGTGATCTCGCCGATCGGATCGGGCATCGCGGCGATCTGCTCGCAGCCTTCGGCGACGGTGGCCAGCACCTGGGGCGTGAGCTTCAGGCGATCGACCATCGGGGCGGCCAGGCCGGCGGCCACGGCGGCGTCGATGTCCTGCTGGTTGGCCTGGGCGAGTGCGCCGCCGTCTTCGCGCAGCCGGCGCGCCAGCGCGAGCAGCGCGGCGTTCTTCGCGGCGGTGGAGGCGGCAGCCATTCGACTGCTGGCGGCGCGTGCCCCGGCGCCCATGTGGGCGATCGCGGCCTGGAGGTCGTTCGAGGTCATGGGGGCGATTGTCGCAAACCCCATGCCGGCCAGGGTCGTTGCGGGAATCGCCCTGTCAGGCCAGCTCCTCCGAGCGATGGCAGGCCGCCAGTTGCCCCGGCGCCACCTCGGCCAGCACCGGCACCTCGACGCGGCAGCGCTCGATCGCATGCGGGCAGCGCTTGTGGAACGCGCAGCCGCTCGGCGGGTTCAGCGGCGACGGCAGCTCGCCGGCCAGCACCGCCTTCTGCGCGCGCGAGGCGGCATCAATGCGTGGCGTGCTCGCCAGCAAGGCCCGCGTGTACGGGTGGCGCGGCGCGGCGAACAGCTGCCGCTTCGGCGCCTTCTCGACCACCTTGCCGAGGTACATCACCAGCACCTCGTCGGCGATCAGCTCGACCACCGCCAGGTTGTGCGAGATGAAGACGTAGGCCACCTGCGTCTCTTCCTGCAGGTCCATCAGCAGGTTCAGCACCTGGGCCTGGATCGACACGTCGAGCGCCGACACCGGCTCGTCGGCGACGACGATGCGCGGCGAAAGCATCAGCGCGCGCGCGATCGCGACGCGCTGGCGCTGGCCGCCGGAGAACATGTGCGGATAGCGCTGGTGGAACTCCGGGCGCAGCCCGACGCGCGCCATCATCGCGCGCGCGCGCTCGGTGCGTTCGGCGGCCGACAGCGTGGTGTTGATGACCAGCGGCTCCTCGAGCGCATGGCCGATCCTCTTGCGCGGGTTCAGGCTTGCGAACGGGTTCTGGAACACCATCTGCACCTCGCGGCGCAACCGCTTGCGGGTGGCCGCATCGGCGTTCGCGACGTCGACGCCGGCCAGCACCAGGTGGCCGGTGGTCGGCGCCTCGATCATCGTGATCTGGCGCGCGAGCGTGCTCTTGCCGCAGCCGGATTCGCCGACCACGGCCAGCGTGCGGCCGGCCTTCACCTCGAACGACACGCCGTCGAGCGCGCGCGCCAGCGCCTTCGGCTTCAGGAAGCCCTGCGAGACCGGGTAGTGCTTGGCCAGGTCGTTGGCGACGAGCACGACTTCATCACGTTCGGTCGTCATGCCGCCACCTCGGTCAACGGAAAGAAGCAGCGCGCCTGCGCGCCTTCGGGCCCGTACAGCGCCGGCCGCTCGGCACGGCACCTGTCCTGCACGCGCGGGCAGCGCGGCGACAGCAGGCAGCCGCCCGGCCGGTCGTACGCCCCCGGCACCACGCCGGGCATCGAGCTGAGCCGGCGCCGGCCGATGTTGTGCTCCGGCAGCGCCGACAGCAGCGCCTCGGTGTACGGGTGGCGCGGCGCCTCGAAGATGCGCGGCACGCCGGCCGTCTCGACCACCTCGCCGGCGTACATCACCTGCACGCGCTGCGCGACCTCGGCGACCACGCCCAGGTCGTGCGTGATCAGCATCAGCGCCATGCCGCGTTCGCGCTGCAGGCGCAGCAGCAGCGCGAGCATCTGCGCCTGGATCGTCACGTCGAGCGCGGTGGTCGGCTCGTCGGCGATCAGGAGCCGCGGGTTGCAGGCGATCGCCATCGCGACCATCACGCGCTGGCTCATGCCGCCCGACAGCTGGTGCGGATAGGCATCGAGCCGCCGCTCGGCATCGGGAATCTCCACGTCCTTCAGCAGCTGCAGTGCGCGCGCCCGCAGCGCCTTCTTCGAGCCGCCCTCGTGGATGCGCAGCGTCTCCATCAGCTGGTAGGCCACCGTGAAGCACGGGTTCAGGCTGCTCATCGGATCCTGGAAGATCATCGCGATGTCGCGGCCCAGCATCTGCCGGCGCTGCTTCAGCGGCATCGTCAGCAAATCATGGCCGTCGAAGCGCAGCGCCTGCGCCGAGACCCGGCCGGGCTCGTCGATCAGGCCCATCAGCGCGAGCGCGGTCACGCTCTTGCCCGAGCCCGATTCGCCGACGATGCCCACCACCTCGCCCGCATCGATGCGCAGGCTCACGCCGTCGACCGCCTTGAACGGCGACGCGACCGGGCCGAACTCGACCCGCAGTTGATCCACTTCGAGCAAGGGCATCGGTCTTATCTCTTCAGCTTCGGGTCCAGCGCGTCGCGCAGCCCGTCGCCCATCAAATTGAAGGCCAGCACCGACACCAGGATCGCGAGACCCGGCAGCGTGACGACCCACCACGCGCTCTGGATGAACTCCAGCGCGCTGGCCAGCATCGAGCCCCATTCGGGCGTCGGCGGCTGCGCGCCCAGGCCGAGGAAACCGAGCGCAGCCGCATCGAGGATGGCGGTCGAGAAGCCGAGCGTGGCCTGCACGATCAGCGGCGCAGCGCAGTTCGGCAGCACGGTGTCGAACATCAGCCGCAGCGTGCCGGCACCGGCCAGCCGCGACGCGGCGACGTAGTCCTTGCCCAGCTCGCCGATCACCGCGGCGCGCGTCAGCCGCACGAAGTGCGGCAGCATCACGATCGCGATCGCGTACATCGCGTTCATCAGCCCGGGGCCGAGGATCGCCACCACCGACACCGCGAGCAGCAGGCTGGGCAGCGCCAGCATGATGTCCATCAGCCGCATGATCGTGAACTCGATGCCGCCGCGGAAGAAGCCGGCCAGCAGGCCGRGCACGACGCCGATGCTCAGCGACAGCCCGACCGACACCAGGCCGATCAGCAGCGACAGCCGCGTGCCGTGGATCAGCCGCGACAGCACGTCGCGCCCGACCGGATCGGTGCCGAGCAGGAAGCGGTGGCCGTTGACCGGCTCCCACGACGGTGCATGCAGCGTCGCGTCGCGGTACTGCTCCGACGGCGAATAGGGCGCGATCACGTCGGCCAGCAGCGCGCACAGCAGCAGCGCGATGACGACCGCGAGGCCGATGATCGCGCCGCGGTTGCGGCGGAAATCGCGCCACAGCTCGACGAGCTGCGTCGGCGGGGTGCCGGTCTCGGGCGATGCGGTGACGGTGGCTTGCGGGGGGCTTGCTGGATTCATCGTGCCGCCCTCAGTGGTGCCGGATGCGTGGGTTGATCACGCCGTACAGGAGATCGACCACCAGGTTGACCGCGATGATCACGGTGGCCGACATCAGGATGCCGCCCTGCACCGCCGGGTAGTCGCGCCGGTGGATCGCCTCGACCAGCCACTTGCCGATGCCGGGCCACGAGAAGATCGTCTCGGTGAGGATCGCGCCGGCCAGCATCGTGCCGACCTGCAGGCCCACCGTCGTGACGACCGGGATCAGCGCATTGCGCAGGGCATGGATGCCGACCACGCGCCAGGTCGACGCGCCCTTGGCGCGCGCGGTGCGCACGTAGTCCTCGCGCAGCACCTCGAGCATCGACGAGCGCGTCATGCGCGCGATCACCGCCAGCGGGATGGTGCCGAGCGCGACCGCCGGCAGGATCAGGTGCGAGACTGCGCTGCGGAACGCACCGGGGTCATCGGACAGCAGCGAGTCGATCAGCATGAAGCCGGTGACCGGCGGGATGTCGAACTGGATCGCGATGCGGCCCGACACCGGCGTCCAGCCGAGCGTGACCGAGAACAGCAGGATCAGCAGCAGGCCCCACCAGAAGATCGGCATCGAGTAGCCGGTGAGCGAGGCGCCCATCACGGTGTAGTCGTAGACGGTGTTGCGCTTCATCGCGGCCAGGATGCCGGCCGGCAGGCCGATCGCGAGCGCGAGGAACAGCGCGACCATCGACAGCTCGATGGTGGCCGGGAACAGCGTCAGGAATTCGCGGAAGACCGGCTCGTGCGTGATGGTCGACAGGCCCAGGTCGCCATGCAGCGCGCGCCAGACGTAGTCGAGGTACTGCTGCCACAGCGGGCGGTCGAGGCCGAACTCATGCACCAGGCGCGCGTAGCGCTCGGGCGTCATGCCGCGTTCGCCGGACATGGCTTCGACCGGGTCGCCCGGCAGCAGGCGGATCAGCGAGAACACCAGCAACGTGATGCCGATGAAGGTCGGCAGCACCAGCGACAGGCGTTTGGCGAGGAAGGAAATCATGTGGAAGGTGCCAAGCGAGGAGCGGGCCGAGCGCCGGGCCGCCCCAAGCCGGCCCGCATCCCCTCGGGGGATCGGCCGGCGTACCCGCCGGCCGAGGGGTCGTCATTTCGCGAGGTCGACCTTGGTGAAGTAATGGTGCGCCGTGGCATCCATCTTGTAGCCGATCACTTCCTTGCGCACCGGATCGAAGCGCACCGAGTGGGCGATCGGGATCCACGGCGCTTCTTCGTGCGCGATCTCCTGGGCCTTGGCGTACAGCGCGGCGCGGTCGGCCTGCTTCGTCACGGCCTTGGCCTTCTGCACCAGCTCCTCGAAGCCCTTGTCGCACCAGCGCGCGACGTTGCCGCCACCCTTCACCGCCGAGCAGCCCAGCAGCGGCACGAAGAAGTTGTCGGGGTCGCCGTTGTCGCCGGACCAGCCGAACATCATCGCGTGCTGTTCACCGGTCTTGCTGCGCTTGCGGTACTCGCCCCACTCGAAGGTGATCAGCTTGGTCTTCACGCCGATCTTCTCCCAGTCGGCCTGGATCAATTCGGCCATGCGCTTGCCGTCCGGGTTGTACGGGCGGGTCACCGGCAGGTACCACAGCTCGACCTCGGTGCCGTTCGGGAAGCCCGCCTTGGCCAGCAGTTCCTTGGCCTTGGCCGGGTCATACGCGTAGTCGGTGACCTTGTCGTTGTACGACCAGAGCGTCGGCGGGATCGGGTTCTTGGCCGGCTGGCCGGCGCCCTGGAACACCGAGTCGAGGATCGCCTTCTTGTTGACGGCCATGCTCAGCGCCTGGCGCACCTGCTTGTTGTCGAACGGCTTCTTCTCGACGTTGAACGCGATGTAGCCGACGTTCAGGCCGTTCTGCTGCACCAGGTTGATGTTCGGGTCGGTCTTCATCAGCGCGACGTCGGCCGGCTTCGGGAAGGCCATCACATGGCACTCGCCGGTCTTCAGCTTGGCGTAGCGCACCGAGGCGTCGGTGGTGATCGCGAACACCAGGTTGTCGATCTTCGGGCGGCCGCCCCAGTAGGCGTCGAAGGCCTTGTAGCGGATCACCGCATCCTTCTGGTACGAGACGAACTGGAACGGGCCGGTGCCCACCGGTTCGCGGTCGAGCGCCTCGGGCGTGCCGGCGGCCTTCATCTTCTCGCCGTACTCGGCCGACAGGATCGACGCGAAGTCCATCGCCATGTTGGCCATGAACGSGGCCTCGGCCTTCTTCAGCACGAACTTGACCGTCATCGCGTCGACCTTCTCGACGCGCTCGACGATGTCCTTCATGCCCATGTCCTCGAAGTACGCGTAGGTCGCGCCCGGCTGGGTCTTGGCCAGCGGGTGGTTCGGGTCGGCCATGCGGTTGTACGAGAACAGCACGTCGTCGGCGTTGAAGTCGCGCGTCGGCGTGAACTTGGCGGTGCTGTGGAACTTGACGCCCTTGCGCAGCTTGAAGGTGTAGCTCAGGCCGTCGGCGGCGGCACTCCAGCTCTCGGCCAGCGCCGGGATGATGTTGGTGGTGCCGGTGTCGAACTCGACCAGGCGGTTGAACATCGGCACGGACACCGCATCGAACGTGGTGCCGGTGGTGTAGTACTGCGGGTTGAAGCCTTCCGGGCTGCCCTCGGAGCAGTAGACCAGCGTCTTGGCCGCGAACGATGCGCCCGCGCAGGCCAGCAGGCAGGTGGCCGCAAGGGCCTGGAGGGGGAAGCCGCGAAGTTTCATGGGGGTGGGTCCTGAGAAGGGTTGTCCAACGTCTGAAGGAAAGGCGCCGCCTTGTGGGCAGCGCGGCGGATGATAGCGCGCTGGCCTAGGCCAGCACGCCGGGCAACCACAGCCACAGCGGTGCCGTCAGCATGTAGCCGCAGGTCGACAGCACGATCGCCGCGGTGGCCTCGGCTTCGAGCGCCGTGTAGCGCTGCGCGAAGATCAGCGCATTGCTTCCGATCGGCAGCGCCGCCGCCATCACCACCACCGCCAGCGGCAGCCCCGAGAGCGCGAAGCCCCAGTGGCCGACGACCAGCACCAGGGCCGGCAGCACCAGCAGCTTGAGCACCGAGATC
>NZ_JBFUCB010000173.1:0-10104 GCF_056405435.1 Rhizobacter sp. P1_G5
CCATCAGCGCGTCCAGCACATGCCGCGTCGCAGGCTCGGGTTTGCCGGCGCGGTGGGCCAGGCCCAGCGGCCGCCACAGGCGCGGCGCGAGTGGCTTGATCACGATGCGCTCGTCGACCGCGGCTGCGCCTTCCYCGCGCGGCAACAGCGCGGCGCCGTAGCCGGCCGCCACCAGGCTCTTGATGGCATCGTTGAAGTTCAGCTCGATGCGCGCCTGTGGCTGTTCGCCGGCGCCGGCGAACCAGTCCGTCGTCATGCGGTGCAGCCGGGTGGTGGCGTCGTTGGCGATCAGCGGGCGGCCCGCGAGCCAGGCCGGCGTGATCGTGCGCGGCGCCGTCCACGCGCGCGGCAGGAAGGCCATCACCGGGTCGCGGCGCCAGGGCACGATCTGCAGGCCCTTGACGGCGGCCTGCGGCAGCGCCACCAGGCCGATGTCGAGCGTGCCTTCCTGCACGCGGGTCAGGGCCTCCTGCGAAGTGAGCACCGCGACCTGCACGTCGATGCCCGGGTGGTCGCGCCCGATGGCCTCGAGCGCCAGCGGCAGCAGCCAGGCCAGCGCGCCGGTGGAAGCCCCGACCCGCACCCGCCCGGCGCGGCCTTCGACCCGGTGCGCCACTTCATCGAGCGCTGCATCGACATCGGCCAGCAGTCGCCGGGCGCGCTCTACCAGCCCTTCGCCGATCCCGGTGGGCAGCACGCGCTGGCGCTGGCGCAGCAGCAGCGGCGCGCCCAGGCGCGACTCCAGTTCGGCCACGTGCAGGCTGACCGTCGGCGCGGCCAGGTGCAGGTGGCGCGCCGCGGCGGCGAACGATCCAAGCTCGGCAATCGTCACCAGCGTGCGCAACTGGTCGAGGTTCAGTTCTCTCATGGTGCTTCAGGTTTCATGAATCTGCTGTTCATGACATTCAACTTTACCGATCGTCGGCCGAACCGCAAGCTCTGCTCTCCACTCCAGGAGGACTTCATGAGCGCGAGCGTTTTCATCGACGGCGACCAGGGCACCACCGGCCTGCAGATCCGCGCGCGGCTGGCCGGGCGACGCGACATCGCCCTCGTGACGCTGCCCGACGCGTTGCGCAAGGATGCCGCCGCGCGTGCCGCTGCCATCAACGACTGCGACGTGGCTGTGCTGTGCCTGCCCGACGAGGCCGCGCGCCAGGCGGTGGCGGCCGTCCGCAACCCGCGCGTGCGGGTGATCGATGCCTCGTCGGCGCACCGCACCGATGCGCACTGGGTCTACGGCTTTCCGGAGATGTCGCCGCAGCAGGCCGGACGCATCGCCCAGGCACGGCGTGTCAGCAATCCGGGGTGCTACCCGACCGGGGCCGTCGCGCTGCTGCGTCCGCTGGTCGAGGCTGGCTGCCTGCGTGCCGATGCGCCGTTGAGCATCCACGCCGTGTCCGGCTACTCCGGACGCGGGCGCGAGGGCATCGACGCCCACGAAGGCCCGGCTGCCGCGGCGGCCTTGCCGTTCCAGACCTACGGCCTCGGCCTGCAGCACAAGCACGTGCCCGAGATCGAGCGGCATGCAGGCCTGCAGGGCCGGCCGTTCTTCGTGCCGTCGTACGGCAACTTCCGGCAGGGCATCGCGCTGACGATCCCGTTGCATGCCTCGATGCTGCAGCGGCCGATGACGGCGCAGGCGGTGCGCGACCTGCTCGCTCGGCACTACCGCGACTGCCGCCATGTGCAGGTGCTGGACGCCGAGCGCACCGGCGCGATGGCGCGGCTCGATCCGCAGGCCCGCAACGGCAGCAACGACCTGCAGCTCGCGGTGTTCGGCAACGACGCCCACGGCCAGTTGCTGCTGAGCGCCGTCTTCGACAACCTCGGCAAGGGTGCATCGGGTGCCGCGGTGCAGAACCTCGCCCTGATGCTCGGACTGGCCGAAGCCCCCGAGCTCGACGCTCGTGAACACGCCCCCCAGGCCCTGGAGCACGCAGCATGAACCACGCGCTGATGAACATCACCGCCCGCCCGGACCAGCTGTTCCTGCGCGGCGAAGGCAGCTGGCTGTGGGACGACCGCGGCCGGCGCCACCTGGACTTCGTGCAAGGCTGGGCGGTGAACACGCTCGGCCACGCGCCGGCCTGCATCCGCGAGGCCCTGGCGCGGCAGTCCGCGCTGCTGCTCACGCCCAGCCCGGCCTTCCACAATGCGCCGGCGCTCGCGCTGGCGGAGCTGCTGTGCCGGAACAGCGACTTCGACCAGGTGTTCTTCACCAACAGCGGCGCCGAGGCGAACGAAGGTGCCATCAAGCTGGCTCGCAAGTGGGGGCAGCTGCACCGGGGCGGCGCCCACGAGATCATCACCTTCCGCGACGCCTTCCACGGCCGCACGCTGGCCACGATGTCGGCCTCCGGCAAGCCGGGCTGGGACCGCATGTTCGCGCCGCAGGTGGCCGGGTTCCCGAAGGCGGTGCTCAACGACCTCGCGTCGGTGCAGGCCCTGGTCGGCCCGGACACCGTGGCCGTCATGCTCGAGCCGGTGCAGGGCGAAAGCGGCGTGCACGCGGCCACGCCCGAGTTCCTGCAAGGCCTGCGCGCGCTGTGCGACCGGCACGGGCTGCTGCTGGTGTTCGACGAAGTCCAGACCGGCATCGGCCGCCTGGGCAGGCTGTTCGGCTACCAGCACTTCGGTGTCGTGCCGGACATCGCGACGCTGGCCAAGGGCCTGGGCGGCGGCGTGCCGATCGGTGCGCTGCTGGCCCGGCAGCGGGCCTGCGTGTTCGCGCACGGCGACCAGGGCGGCACCTTCAACGGCAACCCGCTGATGTGCGCGGTCGGCCTGTCGGTGCTGCACGAGGTGCTGGCCGACGGCTTCCTGGCGCGGGTGCGTGCCACCGGCGACCACCTGGTCGATCGGCTGCAGGCGCTGTCCGACCGCTTCGGCCTGCAAGGGGTGCGCGGCATCGGCTTGCTGCGCGCGCTGGACCTCGGCCGGCCGCTGGCCGCCGACGTGGCGGCCCAGGCCCGTACCGGCGCCGGCCTGCTGCTCAATGCCCCGCGGCCCGCGGTGCTGCGCTTCATGCCGGCGCTCACCGTCACCGCGGCCGAGGTGGACCTGATGATCGACGGCCTCGCGGCCAGCCTGGAGGCCGTCGGGATCGGGAGTTAGCGGGGCCGGGCCGCCTTCCAGCGCGCCCGGCACAGTGCAGCCAGCTCGATCGCGCCCCACAGCAGGCTGCTCGCGACCGCGACGCCGATCTGCCATGCGAGTGCAGGGCGGCTCCAGGGCCTGCCGATGTTGCCGTTGATGCCGCCGTTGATGCTGCCGTTCATCGGCGTCTCCTGAGTGGGCGATCCGGCACCGTAGCAATCCTGCATGACGGTTTGATGGCAGACCGCGCGCGCCGCCCGCGCTATCCTCGGCCGGCACCGCGAGCCCGCCATCCCTTGCAGACCCCGACCGAACTGATCGAATTGCAGCGCCTCATCGACGAGGGCGGCACGCACCTGGGCGCGCGGGTGCTGTGCGAGGTCGACGCCGCAGCCACGGCAGGCGGGCAGCGCCTGCCGGTGATCGCCGTGACGCTCGGCAACCCGGCGCCCGACATCCCGGCGGTCGGCTTCTTCGGCGGCGTGCACGGGCTGGAGCGCATCGGCTCGGCCGTCGTGATGGCGCACCTGCGCAGCCTGGTGATGCGGCTGCGCTGGGACGAGTCGCTGCACCGCCAGCTCGATGGCGTGCGCATGGTGTTCATGCCGGTCGTCAATCCCGGCGGCATCGCACGCGGTACGCGGGCCAACCCGCAGGGCGTCGACCTGATGCGCAACGCGCCGGTCGAGGCGCAGGACCGCGTGCCCTTCCTGCTCGGCGGGCAGCGCCTGAGCGCGTCGCTGCCGTGGTACCGCGGCCCGGCGGGGGCGCCGATGCAGCCCGAGAGCGCGGCGCTGTGCCGCGTGGTCGAAGACGAACTGCTCACGCGGCCGTTCAGCCTGGCGGTCGACTGCCACTCGGGCTTCGGGCTGCGCGACCGGCTGTGGTTCCCGTATGCGCACACGCGAGCGCCGATGGCCCACCTGGCCGAGATGGACGCGCTGCACGGCATCTTCCAGCAATCGCATCCGAACAACCGCTACGTGTTCGAGCCGCAGAGCCGCCAGTACCTCGCGCACGGCGACCTGTGGGATCACCTCTACCAGCGCGCGTCGGCGCTGCCGCAGCGCCTGCTGCTGCCGCTGACGCTGGAGATGGGCTCGTGGCTGTGGGTCAAGAAGAATCCCCGCCAGCTGTTCTCGCGCCACGGCATCTTCAACCCGCTGATCGCGCACCGCCAGCAGCGTGTGCTGCGCCAGCACATGGCGCTGCTCGATTTCCTCGCACGCGCCGCGGCGAGCTGGCGGCGCTGGCTGCCGTCGCCGGACGCGCGCGAGCGCCACGGGCAGTTGGCGCTGCAACGCTGGTACGGCGCCGCGGCTCCTCCTTGAGGCGGATATCAACCCCCTCGAATGCGCGATGCCGCAACAAAGTGTGCATCCGTAAAGTGGACCCATTCCGCCAACGATGGGGCCCCGCATGCACACCAGCTACCTTCCTGCCTTCGACCAGGCGATGCAGTTCCTGTACGAGAAGCACGGCAATGCGATCAGCGAGGACCTCGTGCAGGCCTACTGCGTGCAGGGCCTGCTCAGCGAAGAAGACGGCGTGTTGAAGCTCACCGACCGCGGGCGTGCGATTTTGCGCAAGGCGCCTGTTGCACGGCAGCTACGTCCGTTACAGCTCTGAAATATCGAGCTCTCTTCCTACACGCAAACCGACAGCGCGCGAATACGCTGAAAACCATGTCGGACCTGCACCAAACCCTTCGCACCATGGGCCTGCCCCAGCTGCTGCTGGCGTTGATCTTCCTGTGCAGCTACGGCGTGGCGCTGGGCGGCATGCTCGGCGCCACCGGGCGCTGGCGGGCGGGTGGCGTGGCCGCACTGTCTGCCTTCGCGTTCGGCTTCCTCACCGATCCGTGGGAGCACGCGGTGATGATGGTGGCGTTCGCGGTGATCGGCTTCGGTGCCTTCCTCGCGCTCTCGTGGCTGCTGGCCTGGCTGCCCGAATGGGTCAGCCGCAGTGCACCGGTGCCGGTCGAGCCGCCGGTGGTGGTGCGCGACGCCGACCTGCCGGCCCGCGCGCCGGTGACGGCCGCGCCCGGTCGTCCGCGGCTCGGTCTCTGATCCACGTCTCTGATCCAGAATAGCCGGCATCGGCGGGCTGGCCGCGGCGCCTAGGGCAGGTCGGGATTTCGTCCTACACCGTGCCTCGACCCCCGGTCTTAGCATGACTTCGGGGTTGGGCCGCTGGTAATGCTCCTCCGAATTCGGCGGTCCCTTGGCGGTCAGTGCAGCGCACTGACCGCCTCTTCTCTTTCTGGAGCGACACGATGGTCACGATCCGATGGATGGGCGGGCTGTGCGGCCCGTTGGTGCTGCTGGTGGCTGCGGGTTGTGCATCGACCACGCGCCTCGATTCGCAGTGGAGTGACCCGGCCGTGGCGCCGACCTCGCTGCAAGGCGCGAAGGTGCTGGTGGTGTGCGATGCCGACGAGGCCCCGCTGCGCCAGATCTGCCAGGACCAGATGCGTTCCGAGGTCACCGCGCGCGGGGCGACGGCGGTCGCGTTCGACGACACCGATCGCGCGCTGGCCGGCAACACGGCCGCTGCGTCCAAGCCCACCAACGAGTACGTCGCGATCGCGCGCGAGCGCGGCGCCAGCGCGGTGCTGCGCACGCGCGCGATGCCTTCGCTGTCGCGCCCCGACAGCGGCGTGAGCCTCGGTTTCGGGCTCGGCACCTTCGGCTCCGGCGTCGGGCTGGGCGTCGGCATGTCGACACCGGTGGGCGGTGGCGGCAACGCGACGGTCGGCTATGCGGCCGAGACCAGCATCACCGACGTGCGCAGCGGCAAGCTGATGTGGACCGGCCGCGCGACCACTGCACCGTCGAAAGAGGTGAACAAGCAGATGGCCGAGTTGGCGACTGCATTGCTGGCGGGCGCGCAAAAGGCCGGCTGGTTCTGATGAAACGCTCCCCCCGAAGCGCCTTCGGCGCCTCCCCCCAGGGGGCGCCSSCWGCGGCCCGGCAAAGCCGGTTCCGCGGCGTCCGCTTGGCTGTGCTGCTCCATGCGGCGTCGCTGCTGCTTCTCGCCGGCTGCGCAGGCTACGGCCCCGGCGGCCTGATGCCCGGCGCGACCACCGGCGCGATCACCGAGCGCATGGGCCCGCCCACCGGCGAGTACCCGCTGCCCGGCGGCGGCAAGCGCCTCGAGTACGCGCGTGGCCCGTTCGGCAAGCACACCTACATGCTCGACGTCGATGCGCAGGGCCGGCTGGGTGGCTGGCAGCAGGTGCTGACCGAGGAGCGCTTCAACGCGGTGGCCATCGGCACGCCGGGCTCGCAGATCCTGTTCGAGTTCGGCCGTCCGGCGCAGCAGCAGCACATCGGCCGGCAGCACCTGACGGTGTGGTCGTACCGCTACTGGACGCCGTTCTGCCAGTGGTTCCAGGTCAGCGTCGGCGATGATGGCAAGGTGGTCGAGACCGGGTACGGGATCGATCCGATGTGCGACTACAACGATCACGACAACGACAGCCGACCATGAGCGCTTCCGCTTCGATCTCCCTGTATGGCATCCCCAACTGCGACACCGTCAAGAAGGCCCGCCAGTGGCTGGCCGGGCAGGGCGCCGAGGTGCAGTTCCACGACTTCAAGAAAGAGGGCGTGCCTGACGCGCTGATCGACGGCTGGCTGACGCAGGTCGGGTGGGAGGTGCTGCTGAACCGCAAGGGCAACACCTGGCGCGGGCTCGACGACGCGACCCAGGCCGGCGTGACCGATGCCGCGTCGGCGCGCGCCGTGATGCAGGCGCAGCCGAGCACGATCAAGCGCCCGGTGGTGCGCTGGCCCGACGGCCGGGTGACCGTCGGGTTCTCGGAAGAAGCGTTCGCGAAGGCTCTGAAGGCCTGACGCTCAACTGGCGATCAGGCGGCGAGCAGCTGCCTCAGCACGAACGGCAGGATGCCCCCGTGCTTGTAGTAGTCCACCTCGATCGGCGTGTCGATGCGCAGCGTCAGCTTCACGTCGTGCTGCGTGCCGTCCACCCGCTTGATCACCAGCGTCGCTTCCTGCTGCGGCTTCAGGTCGGCGCCCAGCAGCACGTCGAAGGTCTCATCGCCGGTAATGCCCAGCGACTGCCATGAATCCGTGCCGCGGAACTGCAGCGGAAGCACCCCCATGCCGACCAGGTTGGAACGGTGGATGCGCTCGTAGCTGCGCGCCACCACCGCCTTGATGCCCAGCAGTTGCGTGCCCTTGGCCGCCCAGTCGCGCGATGAGCCGGTGCCGTATTCCTCGCCGGCGAACACGATGGTCGGCGTGCCGGCCGCCATGTATTTCATCGCCGCATCGTAGATGAACATCTTCTCGTTGCCCGGCTGGAAGCGCGTCAGGCCGCCTTCCTCGCGGCTGCCGTCCTCCTGCGGCGGGATCATCAGGTTCTTGATCCGCACGTTGGCGAAGGTGCCGCGCACCATCACATCGTGGTTGCCGCGGCGCGAGCCGTAGCTGTTGAAGTCGGCCTTCAGCACGCCGTTGTCCTTCAGCCACTTGCCGGCCGGCGTGGCCTCCTTGATCGAGCCGGCCGGCGAGATGTGGTCGGTGGTGATCGAGTCGCCGAACAGCGCCATCGCACGCGCGCCCTTCACGCCCGCATCGGCCAGCGCCGGCGTCATGTGGAAGCCGTCGAAGAACGGCGGCTTCGCGATGTAGGTGCTGTTCGGCCAGGTGTAGACCTCGCCCTTCACGCCCTTGATCTGCTCCCACAGCTTGCCGGGCTTGCGGTCGATCTTCTCGTAGTTGTCGCGGTAGGCCCCGGCGTTCATCGCGAACTTCATCAGCTTGGCGATCTCGTCGGCGGTCGGCCAGATGTCGCCCAGGTAGATGTCGCGCCCGCCCTTGCCCTTGCCCACCGGCTCGGTCATCAGGTCGCGCGTCGCGTTGCCGGCGATCGCGTAGGCCACCACCAGCGGCGGCGACGCGAGGAAGTTCGCCTTCAGGTTCGGGTGGATGCGCGCCTCGAAGTTGCGGTTGCCCGACAGCACCGCGGCGCACACCAGGTCGTTCTTCGTGATCAGCTCGTTCAGCTCGGGCGTCAGGTCGCCGGCGTTGCCGATGCAGGTGGTGCAGCCGTAGCCGGCCAGGTTGAAGCCGAGCTTGTCGAGGTAGGGCGTGAGGCCGGTCTTCTCGAGGTACTCGGTGACGATGCGCGAGCCGGGCGCGAGCGAGGTCTTGATGTGCTTCGCGACCGTCAGCCCGGCCTCCACCGCCTTCTTGGCCAGCAGGCCGGCGGCCAGCAGCACCGCCGGGTTCGAGGTGTTGGTGCACGAGGTGATCGCCGCGATCAGCACGTCGCCGTTGCGCACCTCCAGGCCGTCCTTGGTCGTGAACACCTGGTGCAGCTTCTCGGCCGGCTGGTTGAAGCCGTTGGCCGAGGTCGGCTTGCTGAACAGCTCGGTGAACTCGCTCTTCATCTTGCCGAGCTCGATGCGGTCCTGCGGGCGCTTCGGGCCGGCCAGCGACGGCGTCACCGTCGACAGGTCGAGCGAGACCTCCTTCGAGAAGTGGATGTCGCCCGACTTGGGCACGCCGAACATGCCCTGCGCCTTGAAGTAGGCCTCGAACGCATCGATCTCGGCCTTGGTGCGGCCGGTGCCCTTGAAGTASTCRATGGTYTTKYCGTCGACCGGGAAGAAGCCCATSGTSGCGCCGTAYTCGGGCGCCATGTTGSCGATGGTSGCGCGGTCSGGCAGSGMCAGCGTGCKSGTGCCYTCGCCGAARAAYTCGACRAACTTGCCGACCACCTTCTCGCGGCGCAGCAGTTCGGTGACGGTGAGCACCAGGTCGGTGGCGGTCACGCCTTCGCGCAGCTGGCCGGTGAGTTCCAGGCCGACCACGTCGGGCGTCAGGAAGTAGACCGGCTGGCCGAGCATGCCGGCCTCGGCCTCGATGCCGCCGACGCCCCAGSCSACCACGCCGATGCCGTTGATCATSGTSGTGTGRCTGTCGGTGCCSACCAGCGARTCSGGGTAGTASAYGCCGTCCTTCTTGTGCACGCCGCGCGMSAGGTAYTCSAGGTTSACCTGGTGCACGATGCCGAAGCCCGGCGGYACSACGCCRAAGGTGTCRAARGCCTGCATGCCCCAYTTCATGAACTCGTAGCGCTCRYKGTTGCGCTGGAACTCSAGCTTCATGTTSAGGTCGAGGGCGTTCTTGGTGCCGTAGTAGTCGACCATCACCGAGTGGTCGACGACCAGGTCGACCGGCACCAGCGGCTCGATGGTCTTCGGGTTCTTGCCCATCGCCTGCGCGACGCTGCGCATCGCGGCCAGGTCGGCCAGCAGCGGCACGCCGGTGAAATCCTGCAGCACGACGCGGGCGACCACGAACGGGATCTCGTCGACGCGCTCGGCCGTCGGCTGCCAGTTGGCGAGCTGGGCGACGTGCTCCGGCGTGACCTTCTTGCCGTCGCAATTGCGCAGCACCGACTCGAGCACGATGCGGATCGAGATCGGCAGCTGGTTGACGTTCGGGTAGGTCTTGGCCAGCTCCGGCAGCGAGAAATACTGCCCGGCCTTGCCGGAACCGGTCTTCAGCGTCTTCAGCGTGTTCGAGAAGGCGTGGGACTTCTTCGTGGACTTGTCGTCTTGGGCCATGGGCAGCTCTCCGTGAGGGGTCATCGCAGGGGCGGGTCGGGCGATTGTGCCCCTGGGCGCAGCAAGATCCGTGACACCGCTCACGAAAACCCCATGCGATCACGGCCCTGAAGACCCCCCGGGGCGTGAAGTGAGCGGTATTCCTGCGCCTTTTGCCCTGACCGGGGCGGGCCGGACCTGCCCACAATGGGGCGAGCCGATATTCTCCGGCCCCTCACGGACGCCCCACGCATGGACCACCGCCCCGCCACGCCCGCCTCCTCCGCGACCCCCGCCGAGGTGGAGCGCGAAATCGCGCATGCCCGCTCGGGCGGGATGCAGCTCAACGAGCTGCTCGACCGCGCCCAGAGCCTGGCCCAGCGCGGCCTGGCCGAGGCGTCGGCGCAGCTGTACGAGAACTGGAT
>NZ_JBFUCB010000174.1:0-10032 GCF_056405435.1 Rhizobacter sp. P1_G5
GCGCTGGCCGGCGCGCAGGCGGTCGACGGCGCCGGTCAGGTCGCCGACGGCGTAATGCGATTCGGCCTCGGCCCGCAGTGACCGCAGCTGCTGGCCGAGCTGCTCCCAGGTGCGGCTGAGCTGCTGCCAGGCGAGCGCGTCGCTCGGATGCAGCGTGGTCCAGGTCTGCAGGTCGTCGGCGCTGCGCTTGACGGCCGGGTCGGTCTTCGGCGCCGCGAGCGCTGCCTGGGCCTGCATCAGCAGCACCGCGCGCGACGGCGTGGCGCCCGCCTCGGCATAGGGCTTGAGCACCTGGCCGGCGCGCACGCCGTCGCCGCGCTCGGCCAGCGACTGCGCCTGCAGCAGCACGACCTCGCGCTCGGCGACGGCATCGCTGCGCGGGCTGCCGCGCACGACGCCGAGTGCCACCTGCAATGCCGCATCGGCGCGGCTCCAGTCGTGCAGCAGCGTCGACGCGAGCGCGCTCGCATAGGCGGCGTTCAGGCGATCTCCCACGCTGGCATCGGGCGCCACCTTGTCCTGCGACTGCCAGCGGCGCAGCGCGTCGATGCGGGTGTCCATCAGCACGCGGGAGCGCGCCTGCGCGGCCACGTGGGCGAGCACGCTGACCGGTGCCACCGGCGCGGCGGTGCCCAGGCGCTGGCGGGCGTCGCCGATGCGCTCGGTGGTGATCGGGTGGGTGCGCAGGTACGGGAAGCCGCCGCTGTCGTTCAGGTGCGAAGCCTGGTCGAGCTTCTCGAACATCGCCGCCATGCCGCCGGGCGCGAAGCCGGCGCCGGTGAGCACCTTGAAGCCGACGCGGTCGGCCTCGCGCTCCATGTCGCGAGAGAAGTTCAGCTGGCCCTGCACCGACGCGGCCTGCGAGCCGGTGAAGATCGCGTTGGCGCCGTCGACGCGGTTGCTGCGCGTCGCGGCGATCACGCCGAGGATCATGCCGGCCAGGCCGATCAGCGACTGGCGCCGGCTGTTGACCATGCCGCGCGCGATGTGGCGCTGCGTCACGTGCGACATCTCGTGCGCGAGCACCGAGGCGAGCTCGTCGCGCGTGGCGGTCATCGCGATCAGGCCCAGGTGCACGCCGACGTAGCCRCCGGGCAGCGCGAACGCGTTGACGGTCTTGTCGCGCACCAGGAACGGCTCCCAGGCGAAGCGCTGGTCGGACTCGGCATCGATGTTGCCCTGGGCGCGCGAGGCCGCCACCAGCGGCTGCCAGATCGACTGCAGGTACTCGACCAGGACGGGATCGTCGAGGTAGTCGGGATCCTGTCGGATCGCCCGCATGATCTGGTCGCCCAGGCGGCGTTCGGTGCCGACGCTCAGGTCGTCGGAGATCGAGTCGCCGAGCGCGGGCAGCGCGTTCTGCGTGGCCAGCGGGGTGGTGCCCTGCGCACGCACGCCGGCGCTGCCGGCGAGCAGGGCCAGCGCGCACAGCGATGCGGTGAGGCGGGTGGAGCGTGAACGTGTCATCCGGTGGGGCACGAAGGCGAGGAGCGGCCGGTCGCTATGATGCCAGCGCCACGTTGCCCGGATGTTTCCCTTCATGTCCAAGCCCCTTCCCCCAGCACAGTCCCCGCCCGCGAGCGGCCTGACCCACTTCGACGCGCAGGGGCAGGCGCACATGGTCGACGTGTCGGGCAAGGCCGAGACGCACCGCATCGCGCGCGCCGCCGGCGTGATCCGCATGCAGCCGGCCACGCTCGCGCTGATCCAGGGCGGCACCGCGAAGAAGGGCGACGTGATCGGCATCGCGCGCATCGCGGCGATCCAGGCCTGCAAGCGCACCGCCGAGCTCATTCCGCTGTGCCATCCGCTGCCGATCACCAAGGTGGCGGTGGATTTCGAGATCGATGCGGGCGAGAACCTCGTGCGCTGCACCGCGCAGGTCGAGACGCTCGGGCGCACCGGTGTCGAGATGGAGGCGCTGACAGCGGTGCAGGTCGGGCTGCTGACCGTCTACGACATGTGCAAGGCGGTCGACCGCGGGATGGTGATGGGGGAGATCCGGGTGCTGGAGAAGCACGGGGGGAAGTCGGGGGATTGGGTGGCGGCTACCTGAGCCGGAGTCAGAAGTCGCGCCAGCGGCTGATCAGCCCGCCCTTCTTCGAACGAATCATCAGTGCGCGAGGTGCGCGAAACCTCACCAATCGGGCATACAGCCACACGTACAACACGCAGAAGATCGCAGCGACGATCTGCAGCCCGAGAGTGTGGCGCCACAGCAGCGATGCCGGCAGGACGGCGAAGCTCGACAACGCCCACAGATACGGCGCAGTCAGGCTGTTGCGCAATGTGAGGCTGGCAGCCTCCTGGCGTCCGACGGCCCAGCGCACCAGCCGGCGAAAGATCAGCGTATGCAGGTGCAGGCCATCCGGCAAGCCGGGGCTCGTGCCGCGCAGGAAACGTCGGCGCCACATCGAGAACACCGTCTCGAAGACCGGGTACACGAACAGCACCAGCGCGTACCAGGCCGACACCTGCGGGTGCCGCGCCACCAGCAGGATGACCAGCACCGCCAGCAGATAGCCGACAAAATAGGCCCCGCCGTCGCCCAGGAAGATCAGCCCGCGCGGCCAGTTCCAGACGAGAAATCCCACCAGGGCGCCGGTGGCGGCCAGCGCGGTGGCGACGATCAGCGGGTCCCCCACCTGCAAACCCACGTAAGCCAGCGACAGGAACATCGCGCTGGCCACCACGGCCGCCAGTCCGTTGTACCCATCGATGATGTTGATGGCGTTGGCCAGTCCGCCGACGGCCATCGTGCTCAGCAGCAGGCTCACGGCGTGATAGAGCAGCAGGGCATCGAGAAATCCGACATCGACGCGCCGTATCTCCGCGCCGAGCCAGAAGAACGCGATGGCACCACTCAGCATGGTCGCGAGCAGGCGCGGCAGCACGCCGACGCGCTTGGTCATGTCTTCGGCCAGGCCGGTCAGCAGCGCCGGCGCGCCGGCCAGCAGCAGCAGCGAGAAACTGCCCGCCAACGCCGGAGAAGTGACCGTCATCAACAGTGCCAGCCCCAGCAGCGCCGCCAGCAGGGCCAAGCCACCGACACGCGGCGTCGACACCGCGTGGAACTTCTGCACGCCGGTCCGGGTGTCGTCCCAAGGCAAGGATCCATGCCGACGCGAGACCCGGATAATGAGCCCGGATATGACGAATGAAATCAACAGCGCAACGACGAAGCTGGTCATGGATTTTGCGGGAAGGCGCGGCAGGGCGGCGAGCGCACGCGCTACGGTAGCAGAAGCTCATGGGCCCGGGCCGCGCATGCCGCACCGATCCGGCGAATGACGATCCCGGCATGATCCGCCACATCGCGAAGGCCAATGCGATCCTGCTGTTCCAGTACGCGGCGGGGGCGCTGGTGCCGCTGCTGCTCGTGCCCCACATCGTGCGCTCGATCGGTCTGGCGAACTATGGCCACCTGGCAGTGGCCCTCGCATGGGCAGGCTTCGGAGGACTCGTCACGCAGTACGCATTCCAGCTGACGGGCCCACAACGCCTGGCCGGCAACCCGTCCGCGACGGGTGCCATCCTGGCCGATGTCGTGGTCGGCAAGGCCGCTCTGCTGGCCGTCGTGCTGCCGCTGATGGTGCTCGTGGCCGCCACGCAGGCCCCTGCCGGCGCCGCCGGCACCGGGAGCTGGTTCGTGCTGCTGCTGGTCCCGATCGGCGCGGCGGCCAACGCAAGCTGGTTTCTGCAGTTCCAGGGACGATTTCTACGGGTTGCGCTCGCCGCCATCGCCGGCTCGTGCGGGGCGCTGGCGCTCGGGTGGTGGGGGGTCTCCGGCAGCAGCACCGGATCGGTGGTGGCCGCCGCCGTGTCGTTGTCATTCGGGGGTGTGTTCGTCGGCTTGGTCACCCTGTGCTCGGCCTGGCGGCTCGCCGGCCTGCGGCCCGACACCGCACGCAACAGCCGCCCGTTGCCGCTGCTGCGAGAGGATTGGCCGCTGTTCGCTTCTCAACTGGCCTCCGCGCTGTACACCGTGGCGGGCCCGATCCTGATCAACCAGGTGGCCGGTGCCTCGTCGGCCGGCAGCTACAGCGCCGTCGAGCGTGTGGTCAACGCGCTGTCGGCAGCCTGCCAACTGACCTACGTCGCCGCCTATCCGCGCCTGGCGAGCAGCTACGTCAACGATCGGCGCGCCTACTGGCGCCTGCTCGGCCAGCTCATCGCCGCCCATCTCGCGGCGACAGCGCTGCTGGCCGGCACCCTGTGGGCTTGCCGCGAGCCGTTGTCGGCGTTCATCTTCGGTACGACAACCGAGGACACGCGGTCCTTGCTGGCCTGGGGCCTCGGGTGGCTGGTGGTCGGCATATTCGGCCCCGCACTGACCGGATACCTCACCTTGAGCCATCGCAAGCCGAAGGTGATGTCGCTGAACCTCGCCATTCTCGGTCTCTGTGTCCTGGTCGGCATTCCCGCCATCGCGGCATTCGGACCGACGGGCTGGATGGCCACCCTGGTCTGCTCGCAGTTCATCGTGCTGTTGGCTGGAATCCACTACTGGCGGTCGCGCGACGAAGCGCAGGAGACCTGACATGTGCGGCATCGCCGGATTCATCGACCTCACGCGGGGCAAGGAGGCTGCCGAAGGCACCTTGCGCGAGATGCTGGCCCGCATCGCGCATCGCGGCCCCGACGACAGCGGAACCTGGCTGCACGAAGGCGTCGCGATCGGGCACCTGAGACTGGCGATCGTCGACACCTCACCCTCCGGCCACCAGCCGATGCTCAGCACCAGCGGGCGCTACGTGCTGGCCTTCAACGGCGAGATCTACAACCACGCCAGCCTGCGCAAAGAACTCGTCGCGCGCGGCGCGGTGTTCAAGGGCCACTCCGACACCGAGGTCCTGCTGGCGCTCATCGAGGAACGGGGGCTCGCGGCTGCACTGACACGTTGTGTCGGCATGTTCGCGATCGCCCTGTGGGACCGTCAGCAGCGGCGCCTGGCGCTGGCACGTGACCGGTTCGGCGAGAAGCCGATCTACTACACCCGTCAGCGCAACGCGTTCCTGTTTGCGTCCGAGCTGAAGGCTCTGGCCGCCCATCCATCGTTCGAGCGGCGCTTGAACCTGGATGCGGTGGCCCAGCTGATGCGCTTCGGCTACATCGCCGCGCCGCACAGCATCTATGAGAACGTGCACAAGCTGGAACCGGGCACCCTCCTGGAGCTGGACATCGACGGGTCCTCGGTCGCACGGCACTACTGGCGTGCCGAAGACGCTTTCGCGCAAGGCCTGGCACATCCCTTCGAGGGCAGCTTCGCGGACGCGGTCGACTCACTGGACACCTTGCTCCGCGATGCCGTGAAGGGGCAGATGCAGGCCGACGTCCCGCTCGGCGCGATGCTGTCCGGCGGCATCGATTCCTCGACCATCGTGGCGCTGATGCAGGCGCAGTCCACCACGCCGATCCGGACGTACTGCATCGGGTTCGACCAGGCCGCCACCGACGAAGCGCCGCACGCACGTGCGGTCGCGCAGCACCTGCAGACCCTGCACACCGAGCTCTACGTCAGCAGTTCCCACGCGCGCGCTGTGATTCCGCAGTTGCCAACGCTGTACGACGAACCGCTCGGCGACTCGTCCCAGATTCCGACCTTCCTGCTGGCCGGCCTGGTTCGCCGGGATGTCACCGTGGCGCTGTCCGGCGACGGCGGCGACGAGGTGTTCGGCGGCTACCCGAAGTACCTGGTCGGCAGGCGCTACGCCGGGCTGCCGGRGCGGCACGCATTCGCCGCGTTGCTGGCCGCCGTTCCGTGGCGCGCTGCCCAGGCGCTGTCGGCCCCGTTGCCGAGGCCGATCGCTTCGCGCCTGGTCGCGCAACGACTTCGCCTTCGCCACGCCTTGCTGTCGGCGCGCGGCCCGACGGACATTGCCGAGGTGCTGGCCCGGGTCTCTCAGGATGACCTGGACATCGTGCCGGGCGCACGCCGCCCGGAAACCGTCTTCTCCGCACCAGCCCCCCTCGCCCAGGGGCAGCAGGCCGACTACGTGCGGGCGGCCATGCTGCTCGACCAGCGCACGTATCTGCCGGGTGACATCCTCGCCAAGGTGGACCGTGCCACCATGGCCAACAGCCTGGAGAGCCGCGCCCCGTTGCTCGACCACCGCGTCGCCGAGCTGGCGGCGTCGCTGCCCACCGACTACCTGGTCGGTGCGGGCCAATCGAAACGCGTGCTGCGCGAACTGCTCTACCGCTACGTGCCGCGCGCGTTGGTCGAGCGCCCGAAGCAAGGCTTCTCGGCGCCACTGGCCGATTGGCTGCGTTCGGACCTGCACGGTTGGGCGGCCGACCTGATCCACGGCAGCAAGGGATCGCCCTCGTTGAACCGCCCGTTCTGCACCCGCCTGCTGGCCGAGCACCGCGCGGCCAAGGCAGACCACTCCGGCGTGCTGTGGTGCGTGCTGAGCTTCCTGGCCTGGGCGGACGCATGGCTGTGAGCACCGGACGCCTGCTGATCTACACCTGCATCGCCGGCAACTACGACGAGCTGCCGGCGCCGCTGTTCGAGAGCGCGGACATCGACTTTGTCTGCCTGTCGGACGCGGCCGTGTCCGTTCCGTCGCCCTGGATCCTGCAACGCCTGCCGGCCATGCCGCTGAGCGCTCCGGAGTTGAACCGTTACGCCAAGATGCACCCGCACCTGCTTTTCCCGCAGCACGAGGTCAGCCTCTACGTCGATGGAAACATCCAGGTCATCGCGGATCCTCGTCCGATGGTCGCGAGCGCGCTCACCACGCGCGACCTGTCGCTCTATGCGCATCCGTTCCGCGACTGCGCCTACCAGGAATCCGAGGAATGCGCCGCGATCGGGTACGCGTGGTCGGGGACCATCCGGCGCCAGATGCGCGGCTATGCGGCCGAGGGCTTTCCGCGCGGACACGGTCTCCACGAGGCCGGCGTGATCGTGCGCCGCCACGCGTCGCCCGGCGTCCAGCGCCTGATGGCCGCATGGTGGGCGGCTTACCGCAGCGGCGTCCGGCGTGACCAGATCAGCCTTCCGTTCCTGGCGTGGAAGCTGGGCGTGCCCATCGGAAACCTCGGCCCGAGCGATCCTCGTTTCACTCAGCGGTATTTCCGGTTGCGCGAGGGTCACCGCCGACCCGTGCCGTCGCGCATCCTGATGCGGGGCCGGCTCAACCGGCTGTGGGACCGGTTGGCAAGCGGGCTGCGGATCGGCCCACCGGCCGACTCGAACTGACGAGCTTCCTCAGTCGCGCGCGCTCGACCGGGGTCCGGCGCGCGACAGCAGGCCGTCACGCAGTCCGCGCAGCATCGGTGGCAGGTTCTGCGATCGAGCCTCGCTCAAGAAGCCGAAGAAGAGCACGATGTGGAGGCACTGCTTGATGTCGGCGGTGCGCCAGCGCCATCCGGCGTACGGCCGGCGCCACACCAGAACGCTGTTGCGCACGATGTAGTAGTAGCGGAAGGGCCGATGCGCCGGCACCTGGCGCCAGCGCATCCACCACACGCGCAGCGTGTACTCGCCCAACCGGTGCTGCAGTACCGCCGACGACACGCCGGCCAGCATGAAGCCGCACGCGCGCGCGCGCAGGCACCACTCGGTATCGACCTTGTCGATGAACAGACTTTCATCCATGTCCCCGACCGTTTCGAGCGCCGCCCGCGTGGCAAGGCAGCCGGATGCGATCAGCATGTCGCAGGCGACCCAGGGCCGTGCCGTCGACACCGCCAGCCTGCGGTAGCCGAACCACCCGAAACGGACGAAATCGGCCGTCACGCCGCTGCCCTGCAGTGCCGGGCCAACGGCGGCGACACGGTGGCCCGCGCGGTGCATGGCATCGGCTGCGCCGACCAGTTCGGACACCATGTCCGGCGCCGGGACGCTGTCCTGGTCCAGCAGCAGGACAAAGTCGCTGCCGCGCTCCAGCGCACGCCGGATGCCTACGTTCTGCGCTGCGGCGACACCGCGGTTCTCTAGAAGCCGCACGAACTCGACGCCTGCCGGCGGCGATTCGAAGCCGCCGGACACACCGCCGCTCGCGTTGTCGACGACCAAGGCATGCGCGACCTGGCCCTGCAGCGCCTCGAGCAGCACCCGCAGGCGTGCGAGATCGGGCTCGAAGGTGACGATGACCGCGCAGACGCGCTGTGCGGCCGTGCGCACGGCTGCATTCATCGGCGAATCCCTGCTCGCGGCGGATGAGCGAGGCAGCAGATCCCCGCGAGCGCCCCGCTCGACAGGTGGGCGAGCTTTGCAAGCCGTCGGTCCTCGACCAGTGCGATGCCGGTCGCTTCGTACGCGAGACGAAGCAGGCAGAGTGCCGAGAATGCCGGCTCGACCAGCGCATAACGGGTCGCGAGCCACATGGTGTTGCGCCCGATCATGCCGCGCCGTCGCGCACTGTGGCCTCCCGATTGGAGCGTCATGCCGAGCACCCGGTACGACTTTCGCTCGCCCACCGAGTGCGCGAACTCGCAGTCACCGTTGACGAGCACGTGCAGGCCGGTGCGCCGCGCCCGCATGCAGTATTCGGTGTCGACGTGGTCGACCGCGAGACCCTCGTTGTAGGGTCCGACGCGGCGCAGGGCCGCCAAGCTCCACACCGACATCGAGTTGATGACGAAGGCGACCGGGCGCGTGCCGGTGAACTCACGCGGCAGGTGATGGAAGCGCCAGCGCGACAGCTCGAGGTGGCGGGCTCGCAGCCCGGTCGCCCGATCTCGATGAGCTGGAGCCACTGCCGCGGTGTCGGGGCGCGAGAAGGCACTTCGCGTCGATGGATGGGCAAGGAACGCCGACAGGCTGGCCGTATCGGAATCGTCGTCGACGAAGACGACGTGACGAACCGCATCGGCACCGGCGACATCCCCGAGCGCTCGCAACGCGGCGTTGTAGGCACCCGCCAGGCCACCGGCATTGCCGTTGACCAGCACGCTGGCATTCGGCGGCAACGCGGCAGCGTCGGAGACGGCGGGATGGCCCGACGTCGAGTTGTCGACGATGAAGAGCCGCTTCACGGCACCCGCCAGCGAAGCGATCGAGGCGGCGGTACCCGACCGCAGGTCGAACAGCACCAGCACGGCAGCCATCTCGCCCGCATCGGGCGGCGCGACGGTCGATGGGGTCACTGTCATGGCTGCGCGCCCGGCGTGCCGCATGGCAACGCATAGACTTGCGCCCGATGAACGACATCACCGTATCGATCGTCAGCCACGGGCAGCGCGAGTTGGCCAGCCTGCTGCTCTCGGATCTCGACCGCATCCGCTGCGATCTCGTCAGGCGGATCATCGTGACGCTGAACATCGACGAGCCGTGGTCCCCACCCACCTCGATCGGCGGTGCACCGGTGCTGACGATCCGCAATGCGAGGCAGGCAGGCTTCGCCGCGAACCACAACGAAGCGTTCCGTCACTGCGAAACCTCGCTGTTCGTGATCGCCAACCCCGACGTGCGCCTGCACGAGGATCCGTTCGCCGCGCTCGCGCAAGCGCTGGCGCATCCGCGATGTGCCCTCGCGGTGCCGTGGCAGGTGGACGCGCGCGGCCAGGTCGAAGACTTCCGGCGCCGGATCCCGACGCCGCTGTCGCTGGTTCGCCGGGCTGCCTCCCGAGACCGGCGGCTCACCGAGACGGCGGACATGGAATGGGTCGCCGGCTCGTTCATGGCCGTGCGAAGCGAGGTGTTCCGCGAGCTGGCCGGTTTCGATGCGGGCTACCGGTTGTACTGCGAGGACGTCGACCTGTGCCTGCGCCTGCAGCTCGCGGACTGGCGCATCGAGGTGCTGCCGCACACGGTGGTCGTGCACGACGCGAGGCGCTCCTCGGGCGGCGGCAGCTGGCGGCATTTGCGATGGCATCTGATGAGCTTCGTGCGGCTGTGGACATCGCGCGCGTTCTGGCGCTACCGGAAGTCGCGATAGCCGAGCGCAGACGTGGGAGCCAGGCACTGGAAGGGCTTGTCCTTCACGGCCGCATCGTCGCAGGGCGCGAAGAAGGCTTCGGCCTGGTCGTTGTGGAACTCTCTCAGACGCTGCGCCACGTAGCGCGCACGCTGCACATCGC
>NZ_JBFUCB010000175.1:0-10029 GCF_056405435.1 Rhizobacter sp. P1_G5
GGGACGACGAGCGCCGCGGCCGGCCCCGGCGCAACGCCGGCAACGTTCGCACCCGGCGAGACCCGCATGTTCGCCAACATGATGCAGGGCGTGCAGCAGCCCGAGAGCGCCGCGCGCGGCGCCATCGGCGACGCGGTGAAGGCGATGGCCACGCAGCTCAACGGCATGCGCTCGGTCGAGGACATGCGCGCCAGCATGCTGGCGTCGATCGACATGAACGATCCGTTCAAGACCATGGTGATGGTCGCCGACCAGTCGATGCAGGCGCAGATGAGCTTCTCGAAGCTGCACATGTCGACCGCGCTCGCGAGCGCCGCCACCAACCTGTTCGGCACCTTGCTGAAGAACCAGCAGTAGGCGCCGCCATGAACACATCCTTCGGACGATCGCTGCGGCGTGTGCTGCTGCTCGGCCTGCTGTGCAGCCTGGCCGCCTGCAAGGTCGGGCTGTATTCGAACCTCAACGAGCAGGAGGCCAACGAGATGCTGGCCGCGCTGACCGGCGACGGCCTCGATGCCGACAAGGAGCGGCTCGAGAACAACCAGTGGCAGGTGCTGGTGGACAAGGGCCAGCTGCCGGCGGCGCTCGACCTGCTGCGCGCCCAGGGCCTGCCGAACGACCGCTACGCCAGCATGGGCGAGGTGTTCCAGAAGCAGGGCCTGGTGTCCACGCCGTCCGAGGAGCGCATGCGCTACATCTACGCGATGTCGCAGGAGCTGTCGCAGACGCTGCGCAAGGTCGACGGCGTGGTGTCGGCGCGCGTGCACGTCGTGATCCCGGCCAACGATCCGCTGAGCGACAAGATCCGGCCGTCGTCGGCCGCGGTCTTCATCAAGCACCGGCCCGACGTCGACCTGCGCCTGCTGGTGCCGGCCGTCAAGGACCTGGTGGCGCACAGCATCGAGGGCCTGTCGCACGACCAGGTGTCGCTGTCGTTGTTCGAGGCGCGCCGCGCACCGCCGCAGGGTGCCGCGCCGGCCGGCGCCGTGCTGCCGCGCAGCGACCTGATCCTCGGCGTGCTGCCGGCGCAGACCGCGCTGGTGCTGCTGGTGCTGCTGCTGGCCGCGGCCGCCTGCCTGGTGGTGCTGCCGGGGCTGCTGCGCCGCAACGATCTCGACTGGCGCGTCTGGCTGCGCCGGCAGGTGTTCCGGCGCTGACGGGCCGCGACGATGAGCCCGGCCGCCCCCGCCCCCACCCCTGCGCACGACCTGCTGCGCCTGGTGATGCGCCACAACCTGCACCCCGAGCTCGACCTGCATGCGAGCTGGCTGCCGGCCGGCTGGCCGCTGCGCCACCGCCGCGTGGCGCGCTTCGGCGCGGCCGGGCAGGGCGTGCTGGCACAGCTGTTGCGCGCCGAGGCGGGCGCGCCGCGCTACAACGTCGATTCGCGCCTGGGCCGGCTCGCGCTGGTCGACGGCGCCTCGCTGCGCCGGCTGGCCGCCTACACCGGGCTGTGCGCGCACAAGTCGCTGCTGCGCCAGCGCGGCATCGGCGCCGTGCTGCGCCGCCAGGCACGCCGCTTCGATGCCGACGCGGCCGAGTTCGTCGCCGAGCGCCTGCCGGCGCTGACCGAGCTGCGCATGAACGTCGCCGCACTGCAGCAGCACCCGGCGGGTGCCGGCCGCACCGTGCTGGACCGCGGCTACCGCCTGCTGCTGGCCGCGCTGGCCGGCGAGGGCGAGGCCGTGCTGCGGCGCGTGCAGCGCAAGTTGCCGCGGCGCGTCAGCACGCTCGGCCTGCCGGAGCTCGCGCCGCGCCAGGCGAACCAGCTGCAGGAAGTGATGCTGCAGTGCCTCATCCCCGAAAGGTTGCCCGCATGGGACTGGCTTTTCTGATCACCACCGAGAACCTGCAGCTGCTGAGTGAACGCAAGGTGCTGAAGGAGGCCGAGTACGCGGCGCTGCTGGATGCCGCCGCGCTGGTCGAGGCGGCGCGCCGGGAGGGCGAGCGCATCGTGCGCCAGTCGACCAGCCAGGCCGAGGACAGCCGCCGGCGCGGCTACCAGGAGGGCTTCGAGGCGGCGCGCGCCGAGCACGCGCAGCGCGTCGTGTCCGATGCGGTGGCGACCGAGCGCCAGCTGCGCGCGCTGCGTGCGGCGATGGCGCAGATCGTCGTCAAGGGCGTGGCGCAGTTCGTCGACGAGCTCGACCCGGCGACGCTGATCGAGCGCGCACTGCAGCGCGTGGACACGCTGATCCGCCACGAGCCCTTCCTGACCATCCGCGTCGCGCCGGCGCAGGAGCCGATGCTGCGCGGCGCGGTGGCGCGCCTGCAGGGCGAGGGCGGCCTGCCGGCCAGCATCGCGGTGCAGTGCGACGCCTCGCTCGCGAGCGGCGCCTGCGTCGTGCAATCGGCATCGGGCACGCTGGAGATCGGCGTCGATGCGCAGCTCGAGGCGTTCCGCAAGGCGATCGAACGCCAGGGGGGGCGCTGATGGATGCCGCCGCGCTCGACATCGTCGCCGACCTCGAGCACGCGCTGCGCCGTGCCGCGCCGGCCGGCATCCGCGGGCGCGTCAGCCGCGCGGTGGGCATGACGATCGAGGCGACCGGCATCCAGGCCCACGTCGGCGAGCTGTGCGAGCTGACCACGCCGGGCGAGCCGCCGCTGCTGGCCGAGGTGGTCGGCTTCTCGGGCACGACCGCGATCCTGACGCCGATGGGGCCGACCACCGGCCTGTCCGCGCTGACCGAGGTGATCCCGTCGGGCCGCGGCCACGTGTGTCCGGTCGGCGACGGGCTGCTCGGGCGCGTGCTCGATGCGCTGGGCGAACCGCTGGACGGCCTGGGCCCGCTGGAGGTGAACGCGCGCCTGCCGGTGCACCGCGAGCCGCCGAACCCGTTGCAGCGCCGGATGATCGAGCGGCCGCTCGCGACCGGCATCCGCGCCGTCGACGGCCTGCTGACGCTCGGCGAAGGGCAGCGCATCGGCGTGTTCGCGCCGCCCGGCATCGGCAAGAGCACGCTGCTGGGCATGCTGGCGCGCGGCTCGACGGCGGACGTCAACGTGATCGCGCTGATCGGCGAGCGCGGCCGCGAGGTGCAGGAGTTCCTCGAATACAACCTCGGTGCCGCCGGGCTGGCGCGCAGCGTGATGATCGTGTCGACCTCCGACCGCCCGCCGATGGAGCGCATCAAGTCGGCCTATGCCGCCACCACCATCGCCGAGCACTTCCGCGACCAGGGCCGGCGGGTGCTGCTGGTGATGGACTCGCTGACGCGCTTCGCGCGCGCCCAGCGCGAGATCGGCCTGGCCAGCGGCGAGCCGCCGACGCGGCGCAGCTACCCGCCGTCGATCTTCTCGATGCTGCCGCAGCTGCTGGAGCGCGCCGGGCGGGGGCGCCGCGGCTCCATCACCGCGGTGTACTCGGTGCTGACCGAGGGCGACGAGGAGAACGACCCGATCGCCGAGGAGGTGCGCGCCATCCTCGACGGCCACCTCGTGCTGTCGCGCAAGCTCGCGGCGGCCAACCACTACCCGGCGATCGATGTGCTGGCCAGCGTCAGCCGCGTGATGTCGAACATCGTGCCGCGCGAGCATCGCGCCGCGGCGGCACGTTTTCGCGCGCTGATGGCGCGCCACCAGGAGCTCGAGATGCTGATCCAGATCGGCGAATACCAGGCCGGCAGCGATCCGCTGGCCGACCGCGCGATCCAGTCGCGCGCGGCGATGCAGGCCTTCCTCGCGCAGGCGCCGGAGACGGCGGTCGCGTTCGACAAGACCGAGGCGGCGCTGCGCCGCCTCGCGGGAGCGGACTGAGATGGACGTCGACTGGAAGCTGCTGGTCCGCGTGCGCGAGCAGCACCGCAGCCGCGCGCAGCAGCGCGTGGCGCGCGAGCGCGAGGTGGCCGCGGCGGCCGTCGCACAGGCCCGGGCCCTGCGCGAGGCCTGGTTGCGCGAGGTCGAGGCGCGGAGTGCCGTCTGGGCGTCGGTCGCCGGCCGGCCCGAAGTGCTCGACATTGCATTGATGCGCCAGGCGAGCGCCTGGAGCCGCACGCTCGACGGCCGCGTGCGCGACAGCGCGCAGCACGCCCAGCAGGCGCGCGATGCAGCGCTGCAGAAGCAGCAGGACCTGGAGGCCTGCCGCCGGCAGCTGCGCAGCGCCGCCGGCGACCTGCAGAAGGCCGAGCAGATGCACGAGCGCGTGCGGCGCGAAGCGCGGCGCCAGGCGCAGTCGCGCGCCGACGAGCAGCTGGAAGAGAACGCCGCGCAGGCCTGGGCGGCGCGGCGCCCGCCGCGTTGAACGTCGAACTGAGCGTCGCACTGAAGGAGACCGCACGATGCCGATGGCCGAACTCGCCGCGCTGGAGCAGACCGTCACGTCGGCCGCGCTGACGCTGCCGCGGCTTGCCGCGGTGTTCGCGGTGATGCCCTTCCTGTCGGGCCAGCTGCTGAGCGGCTTCGTGCGCGCCGGGCTGCTGGGCATGCTGGCGCTCTTCATGTCGCCGATCGCCGGCGAGATGCCCGAGCTGTCGCTCGGCCTGTGGTTGCTGATCGCCTGCAAGGAGGCGCTGATCGGCCTGCTGCTCGGGCTGGGCTTCGGCATCTTCATCTGGGCCATCCAGAGCGTGGGCGACCTGATCGACTTCCAGACCGGCTCGGCCAACGCGTCCTTCTTCGACCCGGTGGCCGGCCACGACAACGGGCCCACCGGCGAGTTCCTCGGCTGGCTGGTGATCACGCTGTTCGTCGCGGCCGGCGGGCTGCTGGCGCTGGTCGGCGTGATCGTCGACTCGTACCGGCTGTGGCCGGTGGCGTCGTTCTTCCCGAACGTCGGCAAGGTGCTGGAGGAGTTCGCGATCCGCCAGGGCGACACGCTGTACCTGTGGATCGTCAAGCTCGCGTCGCCGGTGCTGCTGGTGCTGGTGCTGGTGGAGCTGGGCATGGGGCTGATCTCGCGCGTGGCGCCGCAACTCAACGTGTTCGTGTTCTCGCAGCCGCTGAAGAGCCTGCTGGCCACGCTGATGATGCTGCTGTTCCTGTTCTTCGTGTACGAATCGCTGCAGCAGTTCCTGCGCCCGTCGAACGGCGTGCTCGAGTTCCTGCGGCTGGCGTTGTAGCGCGATGGCCGAGAAGACCCGCGACCCGACGCCCAAGCGCCTGCGCGATGCGCGCAAGCGCGGCGAGGTGGTGTTCAGCGCCGACGTGCCGGGCACGCTGTCCTTCATTGCCGTCGCCGCCACGCTGTGGCTGCTCGGTGCCGCGCTGTTCGGGCTGCTGCGCGAGCTGTGGTGGCACGCCACCAGCCCCGAGGTGCTGAGCCGGCCGGACGATCGCGTCGTCGAATTGCTCTCGCACACCGCCGGGGTGCTGCTGTGGGGCGCGCTGCCGGTGATGGTGGTCGCCGCGCTGGCGGCGGCGGTCGGCTGCTTCGCGCAGGTCGGGGCGCTGGCCACTTGGTCGCGCATCAAGCCCGACGTGAACCGGCTGAACCCGGCCGAGGGGCTCAAGCGCATGTTCTCGACGCGCAACCTCGTCAACCTGCTGAAGATGTTGGCCAAGTCGGCGCTGCTCGGCGCGCTGCTGGCCGTCGTGACCGCCAGCTTCCTGAACACCGCGCTGAAGCTCGGCTACGCCCAGCCGCCGGCCGTGCTGGTGGTGGCGGCCAGTGTGCTGCTGACGGTGTCCGGCTGGGCCGCGGTGATCTACGTCGTGATGGCCGGCGTCGACTACGCCCATGCGCACCACGAGTTCATGAAGCAGCAGCGCATGTCGATCGAGGACCTGCGCCAGGAGCACAAGGAATCCGAGGGCGACCCGGTCAATGCGGGCCGCCGGCGCATGGCGCACTTCGAGGCGGTCTACCTCGGGCTGGCCGACCGGGTGCGCGCGGCCTCGGCGCTGATCTGCTCGGGCAGCACCGCGGTCGCGCTGCAGTACCTGGGCGAGCGCGACCTGCCGCGGGTGATCGCGCGCGGCGAGAACGAGGTCGCTGCGCAGATGCGCCGCCTGGCCGGCGAGGCGCTGATCCCGATGGAATTCGATGCCGCACTGGCCGGCCGGCTGTACGACGAGGTGCCCGAGGGGCAGGCCATCCCGCGCTCGCTGTACGAGCCGGTGGCGCGGCTGCTGCGCTGGGCCGAAGGCCGCGAGTAAACGAACAGACATGAACCCACAGACTCAGACGCGAGGAACCCACCATGTCCTTCCTTGATTCGATCGGGCGCGTGTTCCAGGCCCTGCCGCCGCCTCCTCCTCCTCCTCCGCCCCCGCCGCCGCCGCCCCCCCCGCCGCCCCCGCCGGCTCAGCCGCCGTGGTACTCGGCGCAGAGCGCCGCCGCCATCGAGGCGCGGCGCGTGGCGCTGCAGTCGGCGGTGACGCGCACCAGCGGGCTCGAGCAGCAGCTGAAGGACCAGGTCGAGCAGCGCAACGAGACGCTGGCCAACGGCGGCAAGCCGGCTGCCGCGAAGGAAAAGGCGCTGGACGACACCTACGGCCAGTACATGGCCGCGGCGCAGCAGGAGATGCGCGTGGCAGCCGACAAGGCGAGCCAGGACGGCGCCGACCCGCAGGCCTCGCTCGATGCGCAGGAGACGCTGATCCTCGAACGCGCGAAGAAGAGCGGCGCGTTCGACATGAAGGGCGTCACGCCGCAGATCGACGGCCTGCGCGACGAGGTGAAGGCCGAGGATCCCGAGGTGCGCACGCTGCACGTGAAGCAGTTCGATGCGGGCGAGACCGACCGCAAGGCCATCGATGCGCAGCAGAAGACCGTCGACGACCTGCAGGCCAAGGCCGACACCGCGACCCACGCGGCCGAAGGCTACCGCAACCCGAGCGCCGCCGACCGGCACGACCCCGACTACTTCCGCGCCAAGGCGGCCGCGGAGAACGAGGCCCGCACCGCGCAGCTGGCCGCCGACGGCGCGAAGGCGACGCTGCAGCGCATGGGGCTCGATGCCAGCAAGACGCAGACCGACCTCAACCTGAAGGTCGCCGATATCGGCGTGCGCAAGGCACAGGACGCGTACGCGAGTGCGCAGCACAGCGGCTCGTCATCCGTCGTCGATGCGGCCTACCAGAAGCTGCAGGACGCGATCGACGTGCGCGACGTGCAGCGCCAGGTGCACGAGGTGGCCGACGCCCGCCTCGCGAAGTTCGACGCCGATGCCGCGCTCGGCAACGCGAAGGACACCTGGGACCAGGCCTCGCGCAGCCGTGCGGCCGTCAACCCCGAGGACCGCTTCGACCCGAACCGCGAGTTCTGGGCGGTGCCGGGCAGCGACCTGGGCAAGAACGTCCACTTCAAGGACGGGCGCTGRCAGTACCAGGTGAACATCCATTGGGGGCCGGACGAGTGGACCGACCTGCCGAAGGAAACCGCCGCGCTGTGGGATGCCGACAAGACCGCGAAGGCCGCGACCGAACGCGCCACCCAGGCCGAGACCGCCTATGACACCCTCTACCGCGACCGCGTCGGCGACCCGTCGACAGGCGACGCGCGGCTCGATGCGAAGCCGTGGCTGGACAAGGCCGACGCCATAGTCAGCGACCTGTCGAAGGCGAACGGCGCGGTGCACGACGCCGACCTCGCGGTGCAGGCGGCGCGCCGTGACGGCAAGCCGCAGCGCGAGATCGACGCGCTGGAGACCGACCTCGGCGCGAAGCTCGAGACGCAGCGCACGGCGCAGGCCCAGGCCGATGCGCTGCAGTCGGTGCGCGACCTGCGGCAGGCGCGCGTCGAGCTGGCCGCGGCGCAGCGCACCGACACCGGCGCCGGCGCGACCAAGCCGTCGCAGGCCACCGTCGACGCGCAGAAGAAGGTCGACACGCTGACCGGCGACACGCGCAACAAGATCTCGAACGCGAACAAGCTCGCCGGCTCCGAGGCCGACCTGAAGACGCAGGAGGACGAAGCCCGCAAGGGCCTGGCGGGCGCGAAGCAGGCGCTGGCCGACCAGGACGATGAAGTCGACAAGGCGCGCAGCGCCTGGGCCGCCGCGGCGCCGGCCGACAAGGACGCGCAGCAGAAGAAGCTCGACCAGGCGCTGGCCGAGTACGACAAGCGCAGCCTGACCGTCAAGGACTACGAGAGCCGGCTCGGCCTGGTCGACAGCGAGCGCGGCCTGCTCGCGGCGCAGCACGACTACGACACCTTCGGCTTCGTGAAGCCGGTGACGACGCCCGGCAGCCAGGGCAAGAACCATCGCAACACCGCCGCCACGACCACCTACCCGCCCGGCTACGACCGCACCGCCGCGCTGGTGCCGCCCGGCGCGTACGCCGAGACCGCCAACCTCGGCTCGATGGCGAAGGACGACGACGGCTTCAGCACGCTGAGCGACGGCACCAAGGTGAAGCAGCAGGACGGCGTCACCACCTTCAAGCAGAAGGACGGCACCGAGATCCGCGAGGAGCACGGCGAGTTCAAGGTCTACTTCATGCAGGCGGCCGGCCATTCCAGTGCGCTGTCGAAGAAGGGTGTCGACATGCACCCGGTGACCGAGCGGCTGTGGCGTGCGCAGGCCGCCGCGCTGAAGGCGCGCGTCACGCGCGCCGATGTCGAGGGGCAGCTCGCGACGCAGGCGAGCGACCGCCCGCCGGCGGTCAGCGTGCCGGATGCGCTGGCCGGCGCGAAGGGCGCCCAGGGCAGCGCCGTGCCGACGCTGAACCTGGACGACGCGGTCGACACGCGGCTGGTGCAGGTCGCGGCCGCGATCCGCGATGCGCATCATTACGACGCGCCGGACGCCGGCAGCCTGTCGTCGCGCGAGTACACCGCGCTGCAGGCGGTGCAGGCCTTCCAGGATGCGCGGCGCACGCTGCAGCTGGCGCAGGCCGATGCGCGCGACGGCAAGCCGGCCGGCGACCTGCATGCGCKGCAGGTGAAGGTCGACGATGCGCGCACGCATGCGGTCGACGCGCGCTCCGACTGGCTGGAGCTGTACCACCAGCAGACCACCGGCTCGAAGAAGACGGTGGTCGACAGCGCCCGCACGGCGCATGACGGCTGGCTGAAGGATCACCCTTACCTGAAGGGCACCGACGGCGAGCAGCGCAGCGCGACCTGGAAGGCGCTGCAGGCCGCGCAGGACGACTTCGACGTCGCGCAGCGCGCGATGACCGCCAACGCCGCACCGGGCGCCCACGCCGAGCAGGCCGAGCTGCTGCGCTCGCTGAAGCCCGAGGATCGCAGTGATCCGGCCAAGCTGTACGAGAAGTTCAACGAGAACCCGGCCGTGATGGCGCAGGCGCTGATCAACGACCATTACGTGATGTACGGCGGGCGGTCCACCGAGATGCACGGCCGCACGCACATCGGCAACACGGTGGCGGCCTCGTTCGGCTGGCAGCCGTCGGTCACGCTGGACCCGTCGCAGCCGGACCAGAACGCGCAGGCGATGCTGTCGCAGGACCTGTTCGGCAAGCTCGGCAAGGACCAGCGGAAGATGCTCGACGGCGTGGTCGACGAGATCGTCGACGTCGGCGGCGAGAACGCGAAGGTCACCGTGGTGCCGGTGGTCTATGCGACCAAGGAGTCCGGCATCGTCAAGACGGCGCTGTTCAAGGTCGAGCGCCAGGACGGGCCGGGCGTCAAGTACGTCGACGAGCAGGGCTGGAGCTACGACAGCATCGACGACTACCGGGCCAACAACAGCCTGCCGAGCACCGGCTGCACGCTGGTGATGCCGGAGGACGGCGAGTTCAAGGTGCAGGACGACGGCAACATCAAGCTGTTCGTCGGCGATGCGCGCACCGAAACCGGCTTCGAAAAGGCCCGGCGCAAGTACCACATCGACACGATCGCGGCGGTGGCCGGCGTGGTCGCCGGCGTGGTGCTGATCTGCGCGACCGGCGGTGTCGCGGCGGTGGCGCTGGTGGGCGTCGGCGCGACCATGGCCTATGGCGGCGTGACCGCGACCGCCGACCTGGTGAACATGGCCGACCACGGCCAGTCGCTGAACCCGTTCACCAACGAGCGCGCCCGCATGAGCGAGGTGTCGCTGCTCGGCATCGCGCTGGGCGCCGGCGCGATGGGGGCGGGCGTGCGCGTCGCGGCCCTGGGCGCGCGCGGCGCGGCCGACGCGG
>NZ_JBFUCB010000176.1:0-10025 GCF_056405435.1 Rhizobacter sp. P1_G5
ATCGCCTGCAGGTCCGACAGGAGCGTCGCTGCGGTGTCTTCGTCGGGCTCTGCGGGCGCATCGGCCAGCAGCCCGTAGCCTTTGCCGTAGACGGTTTTGACCTGCACCGCGTGAGTCTTGCTGCGCCGCATCGCCTGGCGAATCTTGGCGATTGCTTGGGCGACCACTTCCGGCGACTCGGCTGCCTGGCGCCACACGGTGTCGAGGAGTTCGTCCTTCGTCACAAGGCGGTGACGATTGCGGTACAGATGCAAGAGCACGTCGAATGGCTTTGGCTCGAGCGTCTGGCGCCGCCCATCGACCCACAATTCGCGGCGTTCCACGTCGAGCATGCAGTGGGCGAAGCGGTACTCCCGAAGCATCGCGTCATTGGGCGGCGCCAGCGGCAAAGGGGGCTCGCGCCGCGCCTCGCTGGGTGCTGCCGACAGCTGCTGCCCCAGCCGCCGGAAGAGAGGCAGGGCAGCCGGCGCGGTTGCGAGCCGCGCAAGCAGCGACTGGGTCTCCGGTTCCTGTTGGCGCCGCCGTGCCAGCAACGCACGCGGGTACAGCAGGTTCGCGGTGGTGTTTTCGTCCTGCAGATGGGCTTGCGCGTCTGCGCGGTCGAGTTCAGCCTCCGCGAGTGGAAGGCGTCCGCTGCGCACGAGGGCCTCAACGAGCCAGGGGAACAACGGCGCCTCGGCCACTCGGTTGCCGTTGCGACGGCACTCGGACGCCGCCCGCAAAAAACAGTCGGCCGCCTCGTTGACGCGCCCAGCCGCCATGGCGGCATGGCCATGGGCCTGCCAAAGGTAGCCGTCATCCTGCACACGGTCCGGCTGGGGCAGCAGGGACAGCAGCTCGGCGGCGGCGTCCGGGCGGCCTTGCTGGCGATGGAGCAGGCAGTGGATGTTGGCGACGGTGCTCAACAGGCTCACGTTGGCCTCGATCGCCAGCGCAGTCGCGGTCGCCTCTTCCGCGCACTCTCGCGCCTCGTCCAGYCGGTCCGCGTAAAGCAGTTCGCCCGCGAGATTGAGGCACACGCTTGCAAGCGCCGTGGTGGCGTTGAGCCTGCGCGCCACGTGGGCAAGCTTCCTGTTCCAGTGGATGGACTTCTCGGCATGGCCAGACAGCGAGCTCATGATCGCCCGGAGCCACAGCACGTTCAGCAGCCCCCAGTGGCTGCCGATGCCGGTGAAGATCGCCTGGGCCTCGTTCAGACGCGTCGCTACGGAATGCAGCTCGCCGAGGCGGCACTCGACGGATGCCAGCAGCGTCAGGGTGTGTCCCTGCCAGTGCGGCGGCATGCAGACGCGGCCCAGCGCGAGGCCGTGCTCCAGACTCTGCGCCGCGTCGCGCAACTGGCCTTTCACGTGGTACAGCGTCCCGAAGCACTGCTGCACTTGCGCTTCGAGGCACTGGTCCTGGTTGCGTCTGGCGGCCTCCAACAGGCGTGCCCCGCAGACCAGCCCTTCGTCGCTGCCGCAGACGGCCTGTGCACGCAGCAGTTCCAGATCGAGGCGCGGAAAACCCGGGTCCAGGTGCTGCAGAAGCGCAAGTGCCCGAAGCGCGGCAGGCTGGCGGTTCATTGCAGCGGAGTGCTTGGCCCTTGCGAACAACTCGATGGACAGGAACGAGCAGCCATGCAACTCGTGGCCGTGGCGCTCGCCGACGCCCAGCAGTGTGTGCCGCAGGGCCTTCATGGCGGGAAGCACGAGCCCTGCGGGAGCGGCGGCGCGGATTGAAATGGCGGTCTTCCTGTCCTGCTCATGGACGTGGAGATCGAGTACGAGTTCGGGCCCTGCAAGTGTCAAGGAGCCGACCACGGCAAAGCGCGCACCGGCCGCGCGCAACATCTGCAGCATCCGCCGGTCTTCTTGCGGCCACGACGTCTCCAGTGACTGCGCGTCCTGAACCTGGATGCGTCCGTCGATCGACAGGCCATGCGCGATGCAGGCCACTAGGCCGTGCGTCGCCCACTGCAGGCCTGGGCGCCCGGTGTGATTGCGCAACGGGCCGATGATCAACGACGGGATACCGTCGCGCGACGAGCCGGGCGTGGGCCGCTCTGGGTGCGATGCCGATGCCGGTGCCGATGCCGATGCCGATGCCGGTGCCGGTGCCGATGGCACGTCGAACATGTAGCCGACACGTGGGATCGAGCGGATGATCGGCTGCGGCCCGTCGTCCCCGATGGCCAGTCGTGCCGCACGGATCGCCTGCCGCAGCGCGGCTTCGGATGCTGCCCCCTCCGGACGCAGCGCGGCCAGCAGTTCCTCCTTCGTCACCACGCGATGGCGGAAACGGGCCAGTTGCTCCAGCACGCGCCACGCCCGCGGTTCGAGCTTCACCGGTTCTCCGTGGCGGATCACGCGTCGTCCAAGCAGGTCGAGCGACCCGCCGGGCAGTGTGATGAGAAGCTCGCTCATGGCGTCGGCGCGCTGCGGCCGCGGCATCGCGAGCCAGTCGGCCGCAGCGCAGCATCTCGGGGCGTGGTGGGGGAAAAACGTTGCATCGTTGGCATGCGATCTTGCGCTTGCGCGCCGTGGACTCCCAGTGCGCTGGCGCGGCGCCGACCGGGGCTTCGGCACAAGGCGCACAAGCGTGAGTTGTTGCCCAAATGCGTATCCGTGAACCTTGTGCCTGCGATTCGTCACAAGTTCATCAAGTATGCCCGCCAACGCTCGCTGACACTGTGGCTGCCATGGACTTCGCCGACGTCACCTCGCGCCGACACGCCGGCCCCCGACCGCGCCGTTGCTCGTGCGTTTCGTGCCCGAGTTGGGCTTCAAGTTTTGTGGTCGCGTGCTTGTACGCTCGCTGCCTTCGCGATGCTCGGATTGTTTGTAGGGCGCCGCTGGTCAATACCGCCATCAACATGAACACCACATTCAAGGCAGTGGCGATGGCGCTCTTGGCGACGAAACCATCATGGTGGTCCCGTCTGTCGTTTCGCTTTCGAAGGCGGCCGGCCTACCGCCGATCCGCCCAAACCATTTCGAGGTCTTCGGTGCTGACTCCAGAGCGATCGCTCGAGTCGGCCTTGCTTACTACACCACCAGCGTTGGTCGAGACGTCACTGCCCCGCGCAGTGCCGGTGCCGGTCGACGTGCTGACGCAGTTGCTAGACATGGACGCAACTGCGCGCTCCCGACTGCGCCATCTCGCCCTTGTCGAGTCTTCCTGCCGCCTGTCGTCGCCCGATGATCCCTTTGCGCGCCTGCCGCCTCGGGCGGCTGAGATTGCGGTCCGTCAGCTCGATACAGTTTTGCCGCAGCATCCTGCGTTGCGCGTGCTTCGCCKGCAACTCGAACGACATCTGCAAACCCATAGAGCTCATGTCTCGGCGATGCTCGCGGTTGAAGACCGCAAGTGGCGAATCGAAGCGACTGCCGCCAGTTTCAGCGCATCTCTAGCCCGCGATTCGATGATCGGTGGTCCTTGGGGAGTTACTGACTTCCTCGAAACACAGCCGTGCGAAAAAGCGAGCCTCAGATCATTCGGAAGCTGAGTCGCATTCTTTCCTCGCCGTAGCGTGCCGAAGGAACGGAACATGTCCGAGACATTTGCTGAAGACGACAATCTCAAGGACTTGCCGGATCCGGCGCGGCGTGCGTTCTCCTTCGGCCTCGTAACGCCCGGCAGCCCATCTGCCGCATTCCTTGGTTCAGCTCTGCTGACCTCTCGTCTGCAACCGGGGAGGGGCCTTGAATGGCGGCGGCAAGTTGGTCTTGTCCTCGTTGCGCAAGTCCAGATCCATGCGGCAGTCTCGTGGCCTGAGTCATCGGTACGGCTTCGCTGGTCGATGAAGAGCGATTGGGAACGTTGCGCCGTGTCGGTGCGAAATGCCTACGTGACCCATGCCCGATGTCGGACTGCGCTAGGGCCTTCGTTTCCTACTTGGCGGCCGACGCTTATTGGCCGCCATGCACAGATGACGGGAGTCGACCGGAGTTCCTTGGTGAAGTAGCACAGCGATGTGCACCATCGAATTGCCCGCGGGTCTGCAGCTGAATCCGCCAGGCGAGGCGCTGCTCGAGTCAATCGATTCGGGGTGAATTTGCATCCTGTTGCATAGCGTCTCGCCACGCCAACGCTGCACGTGGCTCTCGTCGGCTCGTCACAGTTTCATCAAGTTCGCCCCATGTCGCGCCCCACACAATCGCACCGGGAAACGAAAGCCCGGCATGTCGAACGACATGTACGCGCCACACTTTGAAGCGACAGGAACTTCACGATGAGCATGCCATGCCAACGCCCGACTCGCGTCACTGCAACAAGCGCACTGCTGTGCGCACTGGTGCTGTCAGCCTGTGGGGGTGGCAATGACTCGAGCGCCCCGGCGCCCCCCGTCGGCTCTGCACCTGCACCTGCACCTGCACCTGCACCTGCAACCGAGAAGCCGGCCTCGCGTGCCGAGGCTGCGCGCTTCCTGACGCAGGCCACGTTCGGCCCGACCGATGCCGAGGTCGACCATGTGATGTCGGTCGGCTACTCGGCCTGGATCGACGAGCAGTTCGCGAAGCCCGCGTCCAGCAATCTGGCACTCTGGGATGCGAAGGCCACGGAGAACAATGCGACCGTCAACTCGGCCCAGGACGGCACGCTCCACGCGTTCTGGCGCAACGCGATCAGCGGCGACGACCAGTTGCGCCAGCGCGTCGCGTATTCGCTGTCGCAGATCTTCGTGATCGCGATGCAGGACGCAAACGTCGACGCGCGTGCGTCCGCGGGCTTCCTCGACATGCTCGGTGACAAGGGCCTGGGCAACTACCGCGACCTGATCGAGGCGGTCTCCAAGCATCCGCAGATGTTGGGCTATCTGACGGCGCTGAGAAACCAGAAGGCCGATCCGGCGACCGGCCGCGTGCCGGACGAGAACTACGCCCGCGAGGTGATGCAGCTGATGTCGATCGGCCTGCACATGCTCAACCCCGACGGCAGCAAGCAGCTCAATGCAGGCCAGCCGATCGACACCTACGGCCAGGCCGACATCAGCGGCATGGCCCGCGTCTTCACCGGCTGGAGCTGGGCCTGCCCCGCCTGGCCGGACAGCAGCTGTTTCTTCCTCGGCCAGAAGGCGGGCGTCGGCGATCCTGACCGCACCACCAAGCCAGTGCGCGGCTATCCGGCGTACCACAGCACCGAGGAGAAGAAGTTCCTCGGCGTGACGATCCCCGCCCAAGGCACGGCCGACCCTGATGCGAGCCTGAAGATCGCGCTCGACACGCTGTACAACCACCAGAACGTCGGCCCGTTCATCGGCCGGCAGCTGATCCAGCGGCTGGTCACGAGCAACCCGAGCCCGGCCTACGTCGCCGCGGTGTCGGCGCGGTTCGCCAACAACGGCTCCGGCGTGCGCGGTGACATGAAGGCGGTCGTCAAGGCCGTGCTCATGAACCCCGAGGCGCGCCAGATGACGACGAGCTCCGGCAAGCTGCGCGAGCCGGTGCTGAAGCTCTCGGCCTTCATGCGCGCGTTCGCGTTCAAGTCCGACACCGGCGACTATCGCGTCGGCACCACCGACGATGCTGCCTTCACTCTCGGCCAATCGCCGCTGCGCTCACCGTCGGTCTTCAACTTCTATCGTCCGGGCTACGTGCCGCCCGGCACGGGGGCGGCGCAAGCGGGCCTGGCCGTGCCGGAAATGCAGCTGGCCAGCGAGACCAGTGCTGCAGGCTACGTCAACTATATGTTCTACAACGTTGTGGACGGCGTCGGCATCTTCAACACCACCGTCAACGGCACGACGGTGAACCGCCGCGACCTGCAGCCCGACTACGGCGCCGAACTCGCGCTCGCCGACAACAGCTCGGCCCTCGTCGATCGCCTGAACGCCCGCCTGATGTACGGCACGATGCCGGCCGCGCTGAAGAGCCTGATCAGCAACTGCGTCGACACGTTCGCGATCCCCGCGCTGAAGACCGACAAGTCGAACCAGGCCGACGTCGACCTCGCGAAGAAAGACCGCGTGCGCACGGCCATCTTCCTGACCGTCGTGTCGCCCGAGTTCCAGGTGCAGCGCTGAGCGCAACTACGTATCGAGTCCACCATGATTGACCACCACCTGTCCCGACGTCTCTTCCTGCGCAACGCCGGTGTGCTGTCTGCCGCCGGCGCCGCAGCCGCGCCGCTTGCGCTGAACTTGGCCGCCATCGGCTCGGCCGCCGCGCAGTCGGCCAGCGACTACAAGGCGCTCGTCTGCATCTTCCTGTACGGCGGCAACGACTCGATGAACACGATCCTGCCGACCGACACGGCCTCGTGGACCAACTACACGACGGTGCGCAACCAGGCGCCCGATTCGCTTGCACTGATGGCGCCTGGTACCGCGGCGGTCGTCAGCGCCGCGGCCGGCTCGCCGGCACGGCTCGGCGGCGTGTTGCCGATCACGCCGACCACCGCGCGCACGGCGCCTGGCGGCGGCACGCAGACGTTCGCGCTGCATCCGCTGATGGGCTCGCTGCAGTCGATGTTCAACACCGACAAGCGGCTCGCGATCATCTCCAACGTCGGCCCGCTGGTCGAGCCGCTGACCAAGCAAACGTACAACAACGGCAGCGGCCGGCGGCCCGCGATGCTGTTCTCGCACAACGACCAGTCGAACACCTGGTTGTCCTTCAAGCCCGAAGGCGCGACGGTCGGCTGGGGTGGCCGGCTCGGCGACCTGATGGTGTCGCAGAACAGCCGCGCGATCTTCACGGCGATCTCGACCTCCGGCAACTCGGTGTGGCTGACGGGTCAGAGCGTCCAGCAGTACCAGGTCAGCCCGAACGGCGCGATCCAACTGGGCGCGCCCGTGGGCGGCCGGATTCTCGGCTCGCTCGAATTGACCACCGCGGTGCAGCAGGTCGTCTCTGCGACGCGCGGCGGCCACGTCTTCGAGGCCGATCTCGCCGCGGTCGCGGCGCGCTCGATCGACGCCGAGACGACGCTGCGAACCGCGTTAAAGGCGCCGAGCGATCCGATGTTCGGCACGCCGCCGGCAAGCGGCGGCAACTACAACGCCAGTGCCGACCCGAAATTACAGTACGACAACCCGCTGACCGGCGCGAAGGCGTTCAGCAACGTCGCGCAGCAGCTGCAGATGGTCGCGCGGATGATCGATGCGAGCAGCGCATCCGGCATCGGCGCCAAGCGCCAGGTGTTCTTCGTCGGCCTCGGCGGCTTCGACACGCACGAYGGCGAGAACCGCAGCCACGCCGACCTGATGGCGCGCCTGGCGCACGCGATGCGCTACTTCGACACCGCGCTCGGCGCAATGGGCGCGCGGAACAAGGTCACGACGTTCACGGCGAGCGACTTCGGACGCACGTTCACGAGCAACGGCGACGGCACCGACCATGGCTGGGGTGGGCACCACTTCGTGATGGGTGGCGCGGTCAAGGGCGGCGACATCTACGGCAAGGTCCCGGTGCTGGGCGCGAAGAACGCGAACAACAATGAGTTCGACAGCAGCCCGAACCAGATCGGCAACGGCAGCCTGCTCCCCACCACCTCGGTCGATCAGTTCGGCGCCACGCTGGCGCGCTGGTTCGGCGTGTCGGACACCGACGCGCTGACAGTCTTCCCGAACCTCGCGAACTTCGATGCGAGCGTGCGCAACCTCGGCTTCATGGGCTGATTCACAGATCGCCGCGGCACGTCGTCGCTGTCCCGAGGGCCAGTCCGGCGCGACTGGCACGGCCGTCACTGGACGGCCAAGACGCGCCGGTACTGACTGGCTTCGCGAGGTGAGCGGTCGTGATGGTGCTGCCGAGGTGGCCACACGGGCAGGGTTCATCGCCGCGATGAGCTGGAAGCGCGCCGGAAACTCCGCCTGCCGTGCAATCACTGCGGCTTGGAAACGAGCAGCCCGAATTCGCCAAGATCCGTGAAGACGCTGTCGCCATTGTTGGCTGTGACGTTGAGCCGGTAGTAGCGATAGGCAGCGGGATTTGCGATCGCGTAGGTCTTCAGCTCGAGGCGTTGGGCGAACGCCTGGTTGCTTTGCGTGTCGAGCGTGGTCCAGGTGGTGCCGTCGCTGGAGCCCTGGAACTGCCAGTCCTTCGGGTCGCGCGGGACCAGGCCGCCGGCGCTCGTGATCGCATAGCGCTGGACGCGTTCCGTGTGGCCGAGGTCATACTGCAGCCAGCCGGTCGTGCCCTTGTAGAACCATCCCGACGCCGTGTTCTGGTCGAAGGCACTCATGGCGCCACTCGTGTTCGTGCTGTCGCTCGCGGTGCCACCAGTGGCGACGTTCACCATCGGATGAGCCGGTGTGGCGCTGTCCACCGGAGAACTGCCGCTCGTTCCGGCGGAATTGCTCGCCGTGACCGTGTAGTAGTAGGTCACGCCATTGGTCACCGACTTGTCCGTGTAGCTGCTGCCTGTGACGCCCGACGCGACGGTCGCGTATTGGCCGTCGATGGATGTCGCGCGCCTGACCGTGTAGCTGGTCGCGCCGAAGGATGCCTGCCAGCGCAGCGGCACCGCGCCATCGCCCGGCGAGGCCAGCAGCATGGCCGGCGCCGCGGGAATGACTCTCGGCGCACCACCGTCGCCGCCGGTGATCTGGACGTTGCTGAAGGTGGAGGTGTTCAGGCCCTTGGCAACCGAGGAGACAACCAGGCCGACATAGATCGTGTCGGGAACGGGCGCGTCAATGCGGCCGACATCGGTGGCAGCCCAATTGGTGCCGTCGGGAGACAAGTAGCCGGTGATGATGTTCCCGATGCGCTCGAGCTTCACCCAGTACGAGGGCGTGGAGCTGGCGATGTCCATGCCCTTGGTCGCATAGTTCGCGCCACCATACACCGCGAGTTTCTGCATGTTCTGTTCGGCGTTGCCTCGGCTGGCGACGGCCATCCAGGCGCGGGGAGCGCCTGGTTCCAGGCTTGTTCGCATCATCACGCCCGCCTTTGCGGCCGGACTGGTGTTCTGGACCGACTCGACTTTCGCGATGATGGCGCCGTTGCCGGTGATGGCCTTGTAGGTGAAGTGGCAGCCGTCTTGCGTGCCCCACAAGATATCGTTGCCCGCACCCTGGATCGTCCATTTGCCGTTGGCGTAGGTGGACACGCCCGCTGGGGAGGCGCCCCCGATGTCCGCATTGCTGAACCCTGCGGTGATCGAGGTGGTCGAAGGAATGGGCAGCGCCGACGGCGGCGTCGCCTTCGTGGTGTCGGCGTCCTTGAGGAACATGAAGCTGGTGCCGTCCACGGGCATCCAGCCGCGTCTCTGAGCGATGAAGGGGGCCTGGAGGCCCTTGCGCAGGACGTAGGCGCCATAGAGCTGGGTGAGCGCGACGTTTCCGCCATTGGCGCCGTTCCAGCCGTGCCCGGTGACGTCGGTGATGTAGTAGCGATCAGTCGTGCCGAAAGGAAGGGCTGTCGTCGGGACGAGCTCGTTCACCCTCGCGAAATACTCACCCGCCGCCAGCAGGCGGTCATCAAGGTCGGAATAGATGTCGATGCCCTGGCTCCAGAGCGCCTCGGCGAGCATGGTCAGTGACTTGAGCTGCCCATAGGAGTGCCCCTGGTCGCGAAGGTAGTCGCCGAGCATGCCGATGTCGTTGGAGTTTCGCAGTCCGATATGGGCGAGGGTGCGGGTCTGGTAGACGACCTTGTCCAATGTCTCGCGGTCGTCGTTGTAGATCGCCATGAGTCCGCTGGCGACGAGGGCGAGTGCGCCCTTGTTGGCGGCCCCGTACGAGCTGTCGCCATAGGGATTCGCTGCCGGCATCAGGACGTTCCTGAAGTATTTCTTGACGGTCGCCGTGTCGTCCTCCCTCCAGCCCGGCCAGGTACTGCGCAGGATGTCCGCGCCGCCCACGAACTGGAAAGCGTATTCGCCCAGGTCGAGCATCGACTCGCGACCCGAGAACTCGACTTGGGTGGTGGCCCAACCAAGCAGCAACTTCTTCGCATTCTCCGCGTACCGCTCGTCCCGAGTGAAATACCACATCCGGGAGAGATCCCAGATGGCCGTCATGTCGTTGCGCCAGGCCCAGAGATTCTCGTCGGGCGCGCGGCTCACCTTCGCGAACGGGCCACCATGCCCTGCATAGC